>CAKPJO010000008.1 GCA_934162685.1 uncultured Bacilli bacterium
GTGCTTTAGTACCTGCTAAAGACGCTACATGTAGCGAAGATGGACACGTTGCATATTATGAATGTACAACATGTCATCATTATTTCTCTGATGAATCTTGTGAAAATGAAATTGAAGATATTGCTATTCCTGGCGGACACATCATGTCTGATTTAGTAGCAGCAAAAGATGCTACTTGTACAAGTGATGGTAACTTAGCTTATTATCACTGTGAAAGATGTAATAAATTCTTCGAAGATGAAGAAGGAACAAAAGATATTACTGGCACATATTTAATTACTAAAAAAGGCCATACAATTGAATTCCACGAAGAAGTTGCTCCAACATGTTTAACAGTTGGTAACGTTGCTTATGCATATTGTTCTACTTGTGATAAATACTTTACAAGTACAGATGCTACAACAGAACTTGCAAGTAACAGTATATTTAGTGTTAAAAAACATAACTTCGTTGATGGCGTATGTGCAGATTGTGGATTAACTCAATTAACATTTAATACGAATGAACAATCATTTGGAACAAAGGGAGCAGATATGAATCCTGTATTAAAAGCAAATCCTGGAACATGGGCTTTACAATCTGCAACAAACTTAACTTGTTCAAAAGATGAAACAAATAATACTTTGATTGCTGATTCAAAAGCTGTTACAAGCAGTGCAAAAAGACAAGCATTCATGAGATTTATTCCTGCGGTTGATGGAGTTGCATATGTTGGTAAGTATTTAATTTCATTTGACTTTACAGTTCAATCAGCAACAGATAAAAATATTGCAAAAGCAAAATTAACAGTGGGATTCTGTGTACAAGGTGTAGGCGTAAGTGGTAATATTGCTACTGCCGATGATCATGTAACTGAATTTGAAATTGGTAAGACATATAGATTTGCAGCAGTAGTGGAAACTAAAAATGATGGTGAATTTATGCAATTTAATATTCGTAATTTACAAAAGTACGGAACAAAAGTTGTAATTTCAAATCCAGCAATTCAATATTTAGATAATACTCCTGCTACTACAACAACAATTGCTAGCAAAGTATTTGGTGCTGAAGCTAAATAATTATTGAATTAATTATAATTTTATATTATGAGGATGATATTAAATTATCGTCCTTTTTCTTTTGTAAATATATTTGATATGCTTTAAAATAGTAATGGTGTTAGGAGGGCGGTTTATGAAAATAATACACGCTGCAGATTTGCATTTATCTTCTTCGTTTGTGGGCTTTCCCCAAGATTTAAAAAAACAAAGAAATATTGAATTATCAAATAATTTTCGTTTATTAATTGGATATGCTAGACAAAATAATATTAAACATATAATACTTGCTGGTGATGTTTTTGATAATAATCGTCCGACAATAGCAATTAAATCTTTCTTTTATAATGAGATTGAAAAAAATAGCGATATTACTTTTTACTATTTAAAAGGAAATCATGATATTGAAAATTCTTTAACAAGAACAGATTTAAGTAATTTAAAAACATTTACCAATATTTGGACGACTTATAATGTTGATAATGTTACTATTACTGGTGTTGAGTTAAACGCGGATAATGAAAGCCTTGTTTATAATTCACTTTCTCTTAATAAAGATAAATATAATATTGTTACAATGCACGGACAACTGGGCGGAATAAGTAATGGAAAAGTATGTTCAATTAATCTAGATAGATTAAAAGGCTTAAATATTGATTACTTAGCTTTAGGACATGTTCATACTTTAAAAACTGGTAAATTAGATGAACGAGGATTTTACGCTTATCCAGGTTGCTTAGAAGGACGTGGATTTGATGAAACTGGTGCAAAAGGATTTATTGAAATAGATACTGACACTAAAAACATTCGTTTTATCCCGTTAAACCAAAGGCAAGTAAAAGTTTATGAGATATTTATAAAGAATACTGATACAGAAAGTATGGCGTTAGATGAAATTATTAATAAAATAGACGCTAATAAGAAAGATACTGTTCGTATTATTTTAAAAGGCGAAGTGACATTTGAAATAGATGATTTAATAAAAAGATTAAAAGACTTATTACAGGGAAAATATGCTTATTTTGAAATAAAAAATCAACTAAAAAAGACTTATAAGTTAGAAGACTACATTAATAATGTTTCGCTTAAGAGTGAATTTATTAAAAATGTAATGGATTCTCGTTTAACAAATGAAGAAAAAAATGAAATTATTGCTATTGGATTAATGGCTATAAATGGCGAGGAGGTAGAATAATATGCGTTTAATCTCTTTATATATTAAAAAATTTGGGTGCTTAGCAAATTGTAAGATGACGTTTGATAAAAATTTAACTATTAAATTTGCGGATAATGGTAAAGGTAAATCTACACTTGCTGCATTTATTAAAGCAATGTTTTATGGATTAGAAAACGTCACAAAAAAAGATAAGTTTGTGGATAGAAAGCATTATGCTCCACTTAATGGTGATTCTTTTGGTGGAAGTATTATTTTTGAATGCAAAGGTCAAACTTATCGTATTGAAAGGTTTTTTGATAATAAATCCTCAAGTAAAGATATTACTTGTTTATATGATCAAAACAATCATCGAATGTATTTAAAAGAAGAATATGGTGACTATTTCTTTGGTATCGATAAAGAAAGTTATGAACGTACAGCATTTATTGGTAGTGAGGATTTATTAACTAAATCAACATTATCAATTAATAAAAAATTAAATAATTTAGTATCTAATGTTGAAGATGATTATGACTTTGATGCAATTGTTGAAAAGTTAGATGAAGGAATAAAAAAATATTATTATCCTCAAGCAAAAGTTAATAAAGGCGAATACGAAAAATGCCAAGATAAAATAGATGAATTAAAAGAAAAAACTGCCCAATTAACCGCTATTGAAGCAACAATGGAGCAAAACTATGAGAAGTTAAGTGATTATGATAAATCTATCGATAAACTAAAATCTGATATCTTAGTAGCGCAAAAAGCGGATATCACAAAAAAAGACTGGGAACATTATGATGCAATGATTGAAGAAGTAGATAAATTAAAAAAAGATTTGCAAAATGAATTAGATAAATATCAAAGCGGAGTACCAACTAAAGAAGAATTAAAATCATTAGAAGATAATTTAGATACTTATAATGCCACTAGTAATCGTCTAGAAAGTATTTCATATAGTAGCGAAGATAAAATTCGTCATGATACATTAAAAAGTAAATATCAAATCATTCCTAGTTTGGAAGATATTAATTATCTAGAAAAGAATAAACAAAAAGAGCAAGAATTAAAAATAAAATTAAATTCTTTAACTTTTAGTAACGAAAAAGAAATTAAACTTAATGCTTTAAAAGAAAAATTTGATAACAAAATAATTAATGATGAAGTTATTTCTAAAATTGATGATCAAGTTAATACATTAGAAAAGCATAAAATTATTAACGAATCAACCTCTAATCAATTTTCTAATGATGAGATTAAAAAACTTAAACGAATGTTTGATGATAATTTACCAAGTAAAGAAAAATTATTAGAAATAGAAACTTTATTAAAAGATTATCAACTTAATAAAGAAAAAGTAGATGGTATTTCTTATCAAAATAAACATAATACACCAATTATATTAAATGCAACTATATCAATCTTACTTTTAATAGCCACAATTATTTTGTTTGTTTTTAAAATGGATATTTACGTTTATATTACTTTAGGGTTAACTATATTATCGTTTATATCATTATTAGTAGTTTTCATAACTAGTAAAAATAAATTAAATAAAAATGAATGGAAATATAAAGAAAAGAATATCGAAATTGCAAATGTTTTGCGTGAATTTTTTGCTGGTTTTATGATATCAGGTGATGAATTTTCCACTAATTTATTAATTTTAAAAAATGATATGGATAAGTATCAAAAATATTTAGAAATTAAAAATAAAGTAATAGATGATAAAGAGATAGAAAATATAAAAGAATCTTTATCTAAAGCATTTTCTACATTTAATTATACTGGAGAAGATTATAAAGTGATGTTAGACCAGTTAAAGAATGATTATAAAGATTATGTTTCTTTAAATGAAGATTATAAAGAGTTTAAAAATGCCAGTGAAAATATTTCTTCTGAATTAGAACAAAATGAAAAAGATATTAAAAATGTATTACAAAAATATGATATTTATATTAATGATATTGGTGAACTAAATAACACTCTTTTAGAAATAAATGATTTAAGAAAACTAAATGATAGTTTTCTTGCGTTAGTAACTAAAAACAAAGAAGATAAAGAAAAATGCGATAAATCTAAGGCGTATATTGATGTTTTTAAATCCAAATATCAAGTGACTATAGATGTTAAAAATTATATTAATTACGCTCGTAATTCAATTACTATCATTGAATCTTTAAAAGATAATATTAAAGATAAAGAACAAAAAATAGAAAAGTTTAAAAATGATAATAATTTATCTTTGCGTCCGGATAGTAACACAAAAAGTGTTGATGAACTAAATGAATTATTATCTAAAACGATAGCGGAACGCGATTCATTAGAAGCACTTATTAGTGATAATGAAGATAAATTAATGTATTTAAGTGAATATGAAGACGATCTTAAAACTTATCAAGAAGAAAAACAAAAAGCTAAGGATCGAGCGAATTTAATAAAAAAAGCAAAAAACTATATGGAATCTGCAGATGAAAATCTTAAAAATAAGTTTATAATGCCAATTCAAGATAAATATATTGATTATGCTAGACAAATTAATCCCCACTTAGCGGATAATATAAGCATGAACTATGATTTTGAAATAAATTTTGATATTAATGGTAAATATAAAAACTATTTACAATTATCTTTAGGAGAAAAAGCTTGTTTGTGTTTATGTTTAAGATTTGCAATTATTGATAATATTTATAAAGATGATAAACCAATTATTATTCTTGATGATCCATTTGTTAATTTAGATGAAGATAACTTACAAAAAGCTAAAGATGTTTTGGTTAAATTATCTAGTAATACACAAGTGTTATATTTATGTTGTCATAAATCTAGAATGATTGAAAAATAATCAGACTAGGTATTCAGTTTATCTTATCAAAAAATTGACATATGATAAGATAAGTGAGTAGATAAATGATAAGATAAAATGAAAGTGAGAAAATAGTTATGATTAAAGAAATCTCAAGCCACTATTTATCAATCTTTAGACAAACTGATGAAATTAAATATAGTAAAAAGAGTGGGAGCAAGAAAGACTGGCTATTGGGATATTTCAAATTAAATTTAGTGTAATATGCAGATTAAACTGCTAGTTGATAAAAATTAAACTGATAGATGAGTAATTAAACTAATTTGCTATTTAAATTTATAAAATCTTTCTTTTATAATTGATGTATGGAGGATATAAATATGGAAACATTAGGAACTAGACTCGTAGAATTAAGAAAAAAATATAATTTTACGCAAGCTGATATTGGAGAAAAATTAAATGTATCAGTTCAAGCAGTTAGCAAATGGGAAAATGATTTATCTTTACCAGATTATGATTATCTAATTAAACTAGCGGATTTATTTAATACATCTATAGATGAATTATTAGGAAGAAAAAAAGAAATTGTGAGACAAGAAGAAAACAAAGATAAAAATAAATTATTATTTAAAATTTCTATCAAAAGCGCAGACGGAGATGAAATAAATATTAATCTACCATTATCAGTTATAAAAGTATTAGTGGAAAATAATTCAAATACTAATATCATATCTGGAAATGAGTCGCTTAAAAATATTGATTTTGCTTCTTTGCTATCTTTAGCAGAGCAAGGTGTAATTGGTGAAATTGTTAATATAAGTAGCGCAGATGGCGACATAATAAAAATCGTGGTGGAATAATGTGAAAGTTGTTTTAAAAAATGAAAAACATCGGATAGTGCTCTATTTTCCATTATGGATTATAAAAACAAAAGTATTCAAAAAAATATTGAACGATAACAATATTAGCTTCAAATTCACATTAAATAATAAATTGCTCTATAAAGTATTAAAAAAATATATAAGAATAAATGGACATTTTACACTTTTAAGCATTCATTCTGATACAAAAAATGTTAAAATAATAATATAAGCAAAAAAAATTAAACAATTATTTTATAAATGTTAGTGGTTTACAAATTGCAATACTATGAAAAAATTAATGCAATGTAATTGCTACCATAAATAAACTATAATTATGTTTATAGAAATGAGCGATTGATTATGAAAGTTATTAAAAACATTAACAAAGGTTGGAAATTTGAAGATCAAAATAAAGTTACACATGATATCGATTTACCACATACATGGAATGGCATTGATGGCCAAGATGGTGGAGCGGATTATTATCGTGGTACTTTAAAATACACGACTACTTTTGATTTAAACGAAGATGTTAATACCCATGATATTTATCTGGAATTTAAAGCAGTTAACGCAAGCGCAACTGTTTATCTTAATGATAAGCTTGTTGGTAAACACGATGGTGGATATTCAGCATTTAGATTTGATATTACTAAATTTGTTAAACCACATAATGAATTAGTGGTTTTAGTTGATAATAGTGAAAATGATAGAGTATATCCTCAAAAAGCTGATTTTACTTTCTATGGTGGAATTTATCGTGATGTTAATCTCCTTATCTTAGATAAGGCTCATTTTGATTATGATTATTTCGGTGCTTTACCTATTAAAATTGATCCAGTTGTTTTAAATAACGAAGGTAAAGTAGTTGTGGAAGCATTCACAAAATCTAATAAAGATATCGTAATTGAAATTTATGATGCAGAGAATAATTTAATTAAAACTGCTAAAAATAAAGAAGAAATTATTATTAATAATCCTCATTTATGGAATGGTAAAAAAGATCCATATTTATATGTTGCTAAAGCAAAATTAATAGATAACGATAAAGTAATAGATGAAGTATCACACCAATTTGGCTTTAGAACATTTAATTATGACTCTAAAAAAGGATTTTTCTTAAATGGTGTATCTTATCCATTACGTGGCGTTTCTAGACACCAAGACCGCTTACTAAAAGGTAACGCTATTTCTAAAGAAGATCAAGAAGAAGATATGAATCTTATCCTTGATATTGGCGCTAATACGGTACGTTTAGCGCATTATCAACATGATGATTATTTCCTTGATTTATGCGATAAATATGGTCTTGTTGTTTGGGCAGAAGTGCCATATATTTCTAAACATATGCCTAATGCTAAAGATAATATTGAACAACAATTAAAAGAATTAATTTATCAACAATATAATCACCCATCTATTGCGGTTTGGGGTATTTCTAATGAAATTACAATGTTTAAAGCTGATAAAAAAGATTTAATCGCGGATCACGTTTATTTAAATGATTTAGTACATAAAATTGATCCAAATCGTAAGACAGTTCTTGCTTGCTTTGCAATGTGCGGACCAATGAATAAAATTGCTCATATTACTGATGTTGTTTCTTGGAACCTTTATTTAGGTTGGTATGTACCGGGCTTATTCTTAAATGATTTTTGGCTTCATTTATTCCATTTGTTATATCCAAAACGTTGTATAGGGTATTCAGAATATGGTGCAGAAGGTATGCCAAACTTACATAGTTCTCATCCTAAAATTGGCGATAATAGCGAAGAATATCAAGCACATTATCATGAATTCTTATTAAGATGTTTTGCTAGACACCCATATTTATGGGCAACTCATGTTTGGAATATGTTTGACTTTGCTAGTGATGGAAGAGACCAAGGTGGAGAGCCAGGAAGAAACCATAAAGGCTTAGTAACTATTGATCGTAAGATTAAAAAAGACTCATTCTATTTATATAAAGCATATTGGTCTGATGAACCATTTGTTCATATTGCTAGTAAAAGATATGTTAATCGTACTGATAAAAAAGCTACAATTAATGTATATTCTAATCAAAAACACATTACATTCATTCATAATGGAAAAGTAATTGAAAAAGATGGAAATAAAGTATTTACATTCAAAATTAAATTAGAAAAAGAAAATAAAATTGAAGTTAAGAGTGGAAATCTTTATGATGTAGCGTATATTAAAAAAGTAGATAAACCTGATCTATCTTATGTTAATAAAACAGGTAATTCTCATAGCTGGGAAAAGAAAGATAAAAAATAGTTTATAGTTTTTTTAAAACACTAATATTTATAGTTAAGGTCATGGATTAAAGTCTATGACCTTTTTAGCAACAAAAAAACAGGTAGAAGGAGGATAAGGTTGGAGTTTGTTTTTTTGGTTCTACCTGTTTTTCTTTAATAAATGCTTAGGACATTTATTATTAGGAATGCTTTGATTATTTGCATAACTTAATTATATAACAATTATGTTTAAATTCAATTGCAATTAATTTTAAAATACATTGCATATTACATAATAAAAAACATATATAAGTTTTTATTTTATCGGTATTTACACTAATTATTATAACAACCAATAGATTGTTTATAAGAATTATTATTAAAATCTAATAATATTCCATAAATTAAAACTGAATTTTCTTTTTTAAACAATTCTTCCCCAGTCATAATAGAATATTTTCTAGCATTTTCAAATCCTATTCTACTTTCAATGGTGGAACCAACTTCATATTGTGGAAGTGGATTATAATTAAATTTGCTAGTATCATTAAGTACTTCATTTGATTTATTAATAAAACTATTTAATCCATCGATTTTAGCGCCACTTACACTATATATGAAGTTATGATCTAGTGTTGTATTAACTAGATTACCAAATTTAAATGAAGCAGTGCTAGATTGATTATAAATTAAGTTATTAAAGAAATGAATTTTACGATTATCTTTAACTTGTAAAATAATAGGGGAAGTATCACTTGAGGTTATTATGGTATTGTTATATATTTCGTGTCCAGAAGAATAGTAATTCATATAGATAATACCATTATTTCCTTTATCGTTAACGGACAAGTTATATCTAACAATGGTTTTATCTTCGCCAATTACATCACTTTCATTAGCAAAATTACAATTAATAAATAAGCCAAAGGCATTATCATGAGAATAATTATATTGCCAAATAGTATTTTTAGATTGCAAGTCGGCATCTAATAAAGAACCATCCATAATGGTGTTTGTATTATTAGGTAATGGATTTTTCATTGCTTTATTATTATATCCTTCGTTATATTGAATGATTGTGCCATCCACATAAGAAGTTACAATTTGATTACCTGTATAGCATCTTAATGCAGTATCATGAATGGTATTATGTTCAATAGTTCCACCTAATAAATTTCTCGCAAAAATAGCATTTTTTCCAACATTAGAAATATTGTTATAAGATATTTCTACGTTTGTGTAAGCAGTCTTTGAGAAACTATCACTATATGGTGAAACTTTTGAAACAGTATTACCTTCTTTATACCAATAAGTAGATATCGCAACATTATCCACATCTTCAATGATATTATTAGTAATTGTAACATTATCATATTTTGAATATTTACTACTAGCCCACATTTGAATGCCACCAGTGGACTTAGAAGATAATGCAGAACCGTTATTTTCTTCATCTAAATATCCTTTAATATGATGAATGTATAAATTTCTGATAGTAATATTTTTATAAGTTATATAATTATTTTTATTTCCGCCATCGATATCAATTAATACACCGCGACGGTTACCTTCAACTTCACTAGAATCAGTGATATCTAGATTTTCCACAATGATATTGTTAGAGTTTTTTATATAAATAACGCCTTTACCATTTTCATTATTGTAGTCAAATTTAGGTAAGTCACCTTTATCATAACTAGAAACAATAATAGGATTATCATCATCACCATTAACATTTATTAACGATAAAGAAGAATTAAATTCGCTACCTCGTTTAAATAATAATTTATCGCCACCAACGAGTTTAATATTACTTATGGTATCAAGATTATTAAATGGATTAGATATTGTACCAGTACCATTAGTTTTAGCATTACTATCAAAGTAATACTTTTTATTTGTTTTATCTTCATCGGATTCGTTATATTTTAAAGTAATGTTATATTTAGATGCTAATTCACTAGCTTCACCCGCTAAATATGGCTTACATTCTTTTACTATATCATTATTAATATGATATCCGACATTTTTACCAGCATCTAAACCAGTAACATTATACGCTCCTTGGTGGAAATAAGGATCTTTTCTTAATCCATTAGGAACATTATGAAATTTATTACTAGCTAAAACAAAATTATCATCAGTTTTGCATAAATTAATTTGTGCATTAGCTAAACTTAATTGATTGTCATTAACTTCACCATCTAAATATTCACTTGTGGGAATAACATAACATTTGTTAACTTCTAAACTAGCATCACTTTTAAATCCATTAATCGTTTGTTTTAATATGTCAAAGTAGTTTAATGTTCCACTTGCATATTTATCAGCATCCATAATACCTTGACACCAAACAATATTAACATTTCTTGCTATAAAAGAATCACGAGTAGCTAAATAATCTAAACATGAAGAAAGACGAGTTTTAGCTTCAATAAAATAATTACTTCCAACTTTCCAATCTTCAATAGAAGAATTTGTCACGCTAGCGGAAATAGCCACAACAGGAACATTAGTTTCTTCATAATATCCTTCAACGAATGAAGAAACCATACCACCAGTTTTATTTGAATAATCATTTAAGCTATCATTGTTTTCTTTTAAACCAAATGGCTCACTTATTTCAGAAAGTGTCTCATTGTTAGTAACATATTTATACTCGTAGCCATGATTATTTTTGCATATTAAAGCATCACTAGCTTCGCCTAATCCTGACATATTACCATCACCCATAAAAAGAAATACATCGACAAAATTGTATTCAATATCCGGAATAGAAGAACTATCAGAAGCACTAGTATTCATACAACTAGATAGAGCCAACAAACATGGCAAAATAAGTAATACTTTAAATTTGTTTTTCATAGAAATATTTTAACTGAATTTAGTTATTTAAACAATAAAGTGTATATAAAGTTATTTGCTATTTTTACTTGTTTTAAGTTTGTTTTTAATATTTTCTAATAACTTATCAATTGGTTTTTCGCACCATACGGCAATTAAACAAACAATACTAATTGCAAATATGATATCAATAGTTATTTGGCTGCCTTTTAATACTTTTTCCCAAGTAGGAGTAACTGGAATAATTTTCATACCTGGAGCAATATAGTTCATTTGGTTAGAACGGCAAACTGTATATAAAACACGATGAACAGATTCTCTCATTGCCCACGCTAATTCACCATAATCTTTTGAATATTGTTTTAATGCATCAGTGCTTGTTGTACCATCAGGAAGGTTACTACCATTAAGTAATCCGTTTTCCACAGACATATACTTATTCCAGAAATCAGAAATGATAATACCATTTAAGCCATATTCAGCACGTAAAACTGTATTACAGAATCCGTGTGATCCAGTCCATTTAGCACCTAATCTATTTAAGCCAGTCATTAATCCCATCATTTGTGCTTCATCACCAACTTCAATAGCAACTTGAATAGGTAATAAATAGTTTTCTCTAATAGATTGTTCGTTAGCGTAAGAAGATACGCCATATCTATTAGTTTCTTGATCATTTAGGATACCATGTTTTAAAATCATGAATACACCTTTAGATTGTGTCCCTTTTGTTTCATATCCACTAGCCATACCAGTTAAGAAACCATCTTCACTATAATATTCAAATGCACGGCCATTATAAGCACCACGATGTAAGTTAATACCATATCCATACATTCCAGCATAGCCAACCCAAAGACATTCTTCGCCAATTTGTGTTCCTAATCTTTCGATTAATTCAGTGTTAAATGTAGAAGCAACAATACCATTACATGTGAATATTGTCGGATATTCTCCAACACCTTCTTCATAGAATTTAGCAAATCCTTCAAAAATGTTATCAGTTGAATTATAGCCATATGCTTGAATTGGACCAACGGAACCATTTTGTTCACAAGTAATTGGAGCATTAATTGATTCGATTAATTTAGTACATCTTAAGCCATCACTTAATAATGTTACATAATCATCAAATGATAATTGATCAAGTAATTGATTCCATAATTCGTTATCATATTCAATTAAATCGCCATTTTCATAATTTCTTATATCAATTAATGATAATCCACTAGATTTGTTAAATGTTGGATATTCAACATTATCCTTATTAACTTCAAGTATTTTTTGGTCATTATCATAATCATTTGTAACAGTTAATTTAATTTTCTTATTTACTGTTCCTGACCAATTTTTACGAGTCATATAATCAGGAGTAGAACCATCAATAGCAGAAGCGTTAACATTATCATAAGTTAAATAATCAGTATCATCAAATTGATTAGTAATCTTATCAACTCCGAAGTTAGCGGCTTCTCCTTTATAACTTTCCTTAAATGAAGCATTGGCTTCTTTAATATGTTCGTTTGTAGAATATTTTACATCATCAAAATCAATATGAATTGGATTTGATACTAAATTATCTTTGCCATCAACATTATAGCCTTTCTTTTTAAGAATGTTATTAGTGGCTTCATGAGCATCGCTTGCCACAGTTAAATAATAATTGTCATTAGCGTTATTAGAGCCAATTACATAAGTTTTGGCTTTGTGTGAATCATAAGATGCAAAATACTTTTCATCAACAGAAATAGTAATTACATCACTTTCATTTTGTTTAAGTAATTTAGTCTTACCAAATCCCACTAATTCAACAGCAGCCTTTTCAACATTGTTGTCCATATCATATTGGGTATATGGTTTTTGTAAATATAATTGAACAATATCTTTACCTTCAGTTTTACTAATGTTTGTTACTTTAATAGATACTTCATATGTAGTTTTATCGTTTTCAGTAGAAGAAGTAACTTTATAATCCGACCATTCAAAGTTTGAATAAGATAAACCATATCCAAATGGATATTTAACTACGTCATCATAATTAAATTCACCAACGTTTTCACGTTTCGTAATTACGTCTTCGTATCTTGTTTCCGTATATTTATAGCCATTATAAATACCTTCTTGATAAGCAACGTAATATTTATTTTCACCATTACGATAATTAGTAATAGAAGCAGAATTACCATATTCATTAGCCCCAATATTTGTATAAACTGGATTTAAAGAGTGTTTATTAAAGAATGTAGCAGATAATCCGCCAGATGGGTTAATAGAACCAGCTAGAGCCTTACCAACAGCAATAGTACCAGTAGATCCAGTAGTTCCACACCAAATCATAGCATCTATGCCATATTTTTCATCATCGACGAAATCACATTGGATTTGATTAGCGGAATTCATTAAAACAATAATCTTTTTAATTGTGCCATTTTTCTTTAAAGTAGCAAGATTTTCTAAAACATCTTTTTCGTTATTAGATAAAGCTAAATAGTTATTTGAGTCAGTAAATGGCTCATTATTTTTATAAAACATATCGCAGTTTTCACCAGCTGATCTAGATAAAACCATAATTGCGGCTTCGGCTTTATCATTTTTACTGCTTGGTAATTCAGACCATTTAGCGTCTTTTGTTTGGAATGATTTATTTTGTGATTGGTTACCGCTAAAATCAGTTCCTTGCCAATATTCTTGGTGGTCACTATAAAATTTCCATAAGCCATCATTAACAACAAATCCACTTTTTTCTAATCCGGATTTTAAAGTTGTGGCTTTGCTTACAATCTTAGGATTAGATCCACTTGATCCTCCGCCAGTATAAACAAAGTTTACGGAATTAGCGCTATAAAGATTGACTTTAGCTTTGCTAGAAAGAGGTAAAGCATTATTTTGATTTTTAAGCATTACTAATCCTTCAGACATGACTTCTTCAACCATTTTTTCGCTAGCACTTCTTAAATCAGAAATGCCCATATAATCAGTATCATAGAAACATTTAATTTCCGCATTAGGATCAAATTCTACTTTTTGAAGAGGAATATTAAATGCTCCATTAATTGCGGAAGCATTATCCATAGCAATTTGTGCGCCTAAAGTAACAACACCAAATAAAATTGTAAAGGTGTTAGCAAATACTTTTGTTGTAGTTTTAAATTTCCTATTCATGATTTTCTTCACCTTTCAATTTTTCTTTATTTTGTTTTTTATAAATTGCAACATTACCAATAATGCCACTAATTAAAAATAATACGATACAAACAACATATGTTTTATCAAGAGCTTGCAATGTTTCTTTAGATATTCCACTATAGAAAACTTCTGATAAATACATATAAGAAGCGTTAATAAATATTAAAAATGCTATAAAAATTAGTATTGAGCTTACAATTGGAGCAAATTTAGAAGTTTCTTTAAATAAAGATAAACCAATAAATAATAACGCAGCAATAAAAGGCAATATAACAGCAACACTACTATAATAAGCAGTGCCAGTGTAATGAACTTGATAGATAATTGCGACAATAATACCTATTACAATACTAGAAACTCCTAAGTAGAAGCCAATCCACTTAGAAGTTATAGTTTGTTTGATATTATCTAGCAATGAATTTGAACTAGATTGATTATTCATATTTTATTTTCCTTTTTTTTGATTATTTTACGTATGGAATATAATGGATATTACTAAATGTAAATGTGCCTATTCCATATGATTTAAGTTTGAAGTTAACGATTTGTTCAGATGTACAATTAAATACATGTTCAATTGTAACTGTTTCACCGGCTTTTACTTTAATATCAGTTGTTTTGCTATCATTACGAACATTAAATTGAACGTAAACTTCGGAATCTGTATTATTGGTGATATCTAGTGACATAAAGTATTTTCCTTCATATTTGTTACCATTTTCATCTTTAGCCATGTACATTAATGTAGGAATTTTATTACCAGTCATATTTTCCACAACTTTGCTAGACTCTAAGCCAATAACACCTTCAGTTAAACTTGAAGTTAAGCCATTACTTGTTCCAACATTCATTCTATACCAGCCTGGTGTAGTAATTGAACTTGGTCCATTAACATTAGCAATAGTACCGCTATCTACAAATTTATTTTCGGTAGATATAACAACTACTTCACAAGTTTGTGATAATTCACCCACAGTAGCGGTAATAATAGCATATCCGCCTTTAACAGCTTGGATTTCACCATTATTAACAGTTACAACTTCATTATTAGAAGAAGTCCAAGTGACTTCACCTTCAACATTTTCTAAAGTCGCAATAAGTGTATCTTTAATAATTCCTTTTTCTAAATTTAATACAACATTAGATTTAGATAATGTTAGTGTTGATGCAATAACATTAACTGTTACAGAAGCACTTAATTCACCATTTTTAGCAGTAATAGTAGTAACGCCTCCACTTACTGGAGTGACAACACCATTATTAACAGTTGCAACATCAGTATTAGAAGATTCCCAAGTGGTTTCTTCATTTTCTCCACCAACAGCAACAAGGTTAATATCGCCTTCATCTAATTTTGTAGATATTGTCTTATTAGTTACATTAGAAGGAGTAGTTGTTTTAATAGCTAAAGCTGGTTTAGTTACTAAATCGGTTACCTTTAATGTATAAGGCCCACTCATAAAGCTTGTTAATGTAGCTTCTTTAGCCATAGTAATATTAAATGGTTTATCAGTAGTAACAGTAACAGCATCAATAGTTATAGTTTTGCTAACATTAGCTTCAACTGGTACGAAATATACTTCATCTTCAGCAGTAGTAGCACCAAATCTTAATAAGCCATCAACACTAGATTCTACTTCGAATGAAACAGATACAATGTCTCCGGCTTTTAAGTCTTTTGGAATATAACGTAAATAATGTTCGGCACTCTTATTAGACTTGTTTTCTAATACTACTTTTCCATTAGCGTGATATCCGCTTATCTCACTCATTGATGAGAAATAATACCAATGACCAGGATTATTAAATACATCACTGTTTTTACCTTTTTCTAATAAGTAATAATCTTCAGGTGCTTTTACTGTTAATGCACAAGTATCACTTGCATTACCTTTAGATACGGTAATAGTAGTAGTACCTTGTCCTTTAGCGGTTACAAGTCCGTCTTGATCAACAGTGGCAACTTCGGTATTTGATGATTCCCAAGTGTATCCGCCCATATTTCTTGAGTCAGTAGCGGATAATTGAAGAGCTGAACTTTCAGAAATATCAATTGTTGCTTCTTTCATAGATATTGTAATAGTGATATCTTCAACAGTTACAAGACATTCTGCTGATTTACTTCCCGCTGTAGCGGTAATTGTAGCACTACCAACTTTTTCGGCTTTAATTCTTCCGATGTCAGATACTGAAACAGTAGTGGAATCGCTACTTGTCCAAGTAACCTTAACTCCTTTTGGGCTAGTGATAGCTTTTAAAGTTTGTTCAGCACCCACAACAAGTGTGGTACTTTTCTTGCTTAAAATAATAGTAACATTATCATTATTAGAATTGTTATTATTGCAACTAGATAACATAAATGAGAAACAAGATAATGCTGCTAATACAAATTTAGGAAAATTAGATATTTTTTTCATTTTTTTCTCCTTACAAGACTTGAAAAATATATAAATATATTTGTAAGCCCTTTTAACGCTATTTATTATATAATAAAGATAAATAAAAAAATATTGCAACTATTTTACAAATACATTGCAATATGTAAAGCGAAAGTTAATATATTTTGAAAGCAAAAAATACTATTTTATTTCTTTTTTGAATTGTTTCTATCATAAGGCGGCTTTCCAATAATTTTCACATAATTACGATAGAATGTGGAGTATTCTTGGAAACCATATTCATATGCCACTTCATTAACTTTGACATTTCCTTGTAATATTTTTTGATGAGCGGCAATAATTTTTTTATAACGAATATAAGTCATTACTGTTACACGCATTACTTTAGAAAATTCATTAGAAATATGCGCTCTTGAGAAGTGTAAAGCATCACAAATGTCATTAAGAGTTATGTTCTTTTTAATATTATCATTGATGTAGTTAATTACTTGCGCAACAACACGATTATGTTGAATACCTTCATCTTCTTTTTGATTATTATTTTGCATATCAATTAAAATACGAATGAGTTGATTAACTAATAATATATAGGCATGTTCTTTTTTATAATTATCCACAATAGTATCTAATTCTTTAAAATAACGATCTAAAAATGAATAATTACCAGAAAACCCTGAAAACTCATGTAATTCTTTAGTTAGACTTTCAGGTATAATATTGATAGGGAATTTTAAGACATAGCGTTCGTATTCATGATTTTGATTTGCTACACCATAGTGTAATGAACCAGCAGGAATAAGAATGATATCATTTGGGACTAATTTCTTTGCTTTTGATTCAATCATGTAGTCAACTTCCCCTCTCACAAAGAAGATTAGTTCATAGAAATCGTGCATATGCTTTTTAAAGTCATCGGATGGCAACGTATGGCCATTTAATTTGTGGGCGAAATCAATGTCGCGGTATTGAAAGTTAAACATACTTTTATAATATAATAATAATCTACATTTTGCAATATTTCTTTAAAATAAATGCAATTAATATTGACTATGCTTAAGTGTACAATGTAATTGTAAAGAAAGAGAGGATAATTTTATGGAAAAGAAAGATTTACCATTTACTATCGATCTAAAAGATAAAGTAGTTGTTATTACTGGAGCAGGAGGAGTTATATGTTCTTGCTTAGCTAAAGCAATTGCTCTTTGTGGCGCGAAAGTGGCGTTACTTGATTATAAATTAGAAAACGCACAAAAGTTTGCCGATGAAATTAACGCTGATGGGGGAAAAGCTATTGCCCTACAAGCAAATGTTTTAAAAAAAGACATGTTAGAAGAATGTCACCAAGAAATATTAAAACAATTAGGACCTGTTGATATTTTAATTAATGGTGCTGGTGGTAATAACCCATTAGCAACAACAGATAATGAATTTGCTGAACTTGATGATGATATGAAGAGTATGAAAACATTCTTCAACCTTGATGTCAGCGGATTTGAATATGTATTCAATTTAAACTTAATTGGTACATTACTTCCAACTCAAGTATTTGCTAGTGATATGATGGGAAGAAAAGATTGCTCAATCTTAAATATTTCTTCAATGAATGCATATACACCTTTAACAAAGATTCCTGCATATTCTGGAGCTAAAGCTGCTGTTTCTAACTTCACAAGTTGGTTAGCAGTACACTTCTCACATGTTGGCATTAGAGTTAACGCTATTGCACCTGGATTTTTCTCAACTAAACAAAATGCAAGTTTATTATGGAATCCTGATGGCACACCAACTGCAAGAACTGGCAAAATTTTAAGATCTACACCAATGGGAAGATTTGGTGAAGTAGAAGAATTAATCGGTGCTGTATTATTCTTAATTGATGCTAAAGGTGCATCATTTATTACCGGAATCTGTGTTCCAATCGATGGCGGATTCTCTGCATATTCAGGAGTTTAATTATGAAATTAACATTTAGATGGTATGGAGAAACTGATTCAATACCTTTAGACTATATTAGACAAATTCCTAATATGTCTGGTGTTGTTAGCAGTTGTTATGAAGTTAAAGTTGGTGAAGTTTGGCCAATTGAATCTTTAAAAAGACAAAAACAATTATGTGAAGATAAAGGATTAAAATTTGAAGTTATCGAATCTATTCCTGTACATGAAGATATTAAATTAGGAAAACCAACACGTGATAAATATATTGCTAATTACATTGAAAATATTCGTCGCGTTGCCTCAATTGGTGTTAAAGTTATTTGCTATAACTTTATGCCTGTATTTGATTGGACAAGAACAAATTTACATTATCAACACGCTGATGGTAGTGAATCACTTAGTTTCTCATTTGATGACTTTAAAAAGTTAGATCCTAAAAATCTTCATTTACCAGGATGGGATGAAAGTTATACTTCAGAAGAATTAAATAGTCTTCTTGATGAATACAAAAACATTTCGCATGAACAATTATTTGATAATTTAGTTTATTTTTTAAATAAAATTATTCCAGTTTGTGATGAATTAGATGTTAAAATGGCTATTCACCCAGATGATCCACCAATGGATATATTCTCACTTCCTCGAATTATTTCAACCGAAGAAGATTTAGATAGATTATTTGATGCAGTTAAATCCACTAATAACGGATTAACATTTTGTACTGGTAGCTTAGGAGCAAGAAAAGATAACGATTTAGTCAAGATGGCGGATAAATATTCACGCGCTAATCGTATTCATTTTGTCCATTTAAGAAATATTTGTTATACCGATAACAATAATTCTTTCTATGAGTCAGGGCATTATTCAAAAACTGGTAGTTTACCAATGAATAAAATTGTTCAGGTATTAGTTAAAAATCATTTTGATGGTTATGTAAGACCTGATCATGGTAGAAATATCTTTGGTGAAAATAAAAAACCAGGATACGGCTTGTTTGATCGCGCTTTAGGATGTACTTATATTAATGGCTTATTTGAAGCTTACCAAGACGATTTGGAGGATAAATAAGCAATGAAAAAGTTTTATGATGATAATGTTTTATTAACAAATGAAACATCAAAACATATCTATGAAGCAATTAAAAATTTACCAATTGTAGATTATCATTGTCACTTAGATCCAGAAGCTATTGCCACTAATCCATTAGTGGAAGATATCGGAAAATTATGGATGGGTGGAGATCACTATAAGTGGCGTGCAATGCGCTTAAATGGTGTTGAAGAAAAATATATTACTGGCGATGCTAGTTATAAAGAAAAATTCATCAAATACGCAAGCATTATGCCTAATTTAATTGGTAATCCATTATATTATTGGTCACACTTAGAATTAAAAGAAATATTTGGCATCAATGAACCATTAAATGAATCAAGTGCTTTAAAAATATATGAAAATGCTAATAAAATAGCAAAAGATATGCACATTCGTGATTTATTTAAGAGATTTAATGTTAAGTATGTTTGTACTACTGATGATCCTACTAGTGATTTAAAGTATCATGGTACTTATGATGGAGTAAAAATCTTACCTACATTTAGACCTGATAAATTATTTAGATTAAGCGAAGAATATTTAACTGAACTTGTAAAAAGCGTTAATAAAGAAATTAATGATTTAGATGATTTATTAAGCGTTATTAATAGCCGTTTAGATTTCTTTGTTTCTAAAGGTGCTGTTATATCTGACCAAAGCTTTGAATACTTTCCAAGTGTTTATCCTACTATTGAAGAAGCTCGCGCTTTATTCATTAAAAGAGATACATGGAAAGATGCTGATTATGAAGCTTTCTTAGGATTTATGCTTACTTATTTAGCTAAAGAATATAAGAAACATGATATGACTATGCAAATTCACTTTGATGTTACAAGAAACGTTAATAGTGATGAATTTAAAGTTTGCGGACCTGATACTGGATTTGATATTATTTCTAATCCAATCGATATCAAAAATGTTATTAAATTTTTAAATAATATTAAAGATGAAGAAAGACCAAATATCATTCTTTATACATTAAATGATGAAAACTTAAAAGCTCTTGCTTGTTTAACGGGAGCATTTAGAAATGTTAGTATTGGACCTGCTTGGTGGTTTAATGATACGGTTTTAGGTATCAAACATAACCTCAGTGTTATTGCCGAATATTCATTCTTAGGAAACAATATGGGTATGCTTACCGATAGCAGATCATTCGCTAGCTATGTTAGATTTGATTTATTTAGACGCGTACTTGCAAGTTACATTGGCGAGTTAGTGGAAAATGGCGAATATGACGAAAACTCCGCAATTGAACTTGCTACAAATATTAGTTATAAAAATGCTAATAAATTAGTTAAAGGAGAATAGATTTAAAATGGAACATTATAAAATTATACCTGTTGTGGTAGTTAAAGATGAAGAAGATACTAGACACAAATTATCTAGCTTATTAGAAGGTGGCATTAAAGTAGCAGAAATCACATTTCGTACTGCTTATGCTCCTAAAGCTATTGAATTAGCTGTTAAAGAATATAAGGATATGTGTGTTGGTGCTGGAACTGTTATTAATAAAGAACAAGCTCTTCAAGCTATTAACTTAGGAGTTCAATTTATTGTTTCTCCAGGCTTTTCTAAAGGTGTAGCAGAAGCTTGTAACGAACATAATATTCCTTATTTCCCGGGTTGTGTTACTCCAACTGAAATTATGGAAGCTTTAGAATATGGTATTAAAGTTGTTAAATTTTTCCCTAGCAATGTCTATGGTGGATTAAAAGCAATCAATAACTTATCTAAGCCTTTCCCACAAGTTAAGTTCTTACCTACCGGTGGAGTAGACGAAACAAATATTGATGAATATTTATCTAATGACGCAATTTACGCAGTTGGCGGTAGCTTTATGATGAAAGGCGATATCGTTGAAAACTGCAAAAAATTAGCCAAATGGCTTAACTAAGGAGAATGAAAAATATGAAAATCGTTACAATGGGAGAAATAATGCTTAGATTATCATCTGCAGGTAATTCTCGTTTTGTTCAATGTCAAGAATTTGATGCTTGCTATGGTGGTGGCGAAGCTAATGTTGCTGTTTCTTTAGCAAATTATGGTCATGATGCTTACTTTGTTAGCAAAGTGCCTGCCCATGAAATTGGTCAATGTGCAGTTAACGCTTTAAGAAGATATGGTGTTCATACTGATTATATTGCTCGTGGCGGAAATAGATTAGGTATCTATTACTTAGAGAGTGGTGCTTCAATGCGTCCATCAAAAGTAATTTATGATCGTGCCCATTCATCAATTTCTGAAGCATCAATAAATGATTTTGATTTTGATAAAATTTTTGAAGGTGCAACTTGGTTCCACTGGTCAGGCATTACACCAGCTTTATCTGATGAAGTAGCTAATATTTTACGTGAAGCTTGTATAGCCGCTAAAAGACATAACGTTACAATTTCTTGTGACTTAAACTTTAGAAAAAAATTATGGACAAGTGAAAAAGCAATTTCTGTTATGCGTCCATTAATGCAATATGTTGATGTATGTATTGGTAACGAAGAAGATGCACAATTATGTTTAGGATTCAAACCTAACGCTAATGTTGATAAAGGCGATACTGATGCTAAAGGATATTACGAAATCTTCAAACAAATGCAACAAGAATTTGGTTTCAAATTAGTTGTATCAACATTAAGAGAATCATATAGTGCAACTCATAATGGTTGGAAAGCATTAATTTATAATGGTAAAGAGTTCTATGAATCTAAGCATTATGATATTGAACCAATCATTGACCGTGTTGGTGGTGGAGATTCGTTTGCTGGTGGATTAATTCATGGCTTATTAAAATATGATTTTGATCAAGCAAAAGCTCTTGAATTCGCAGTAGCGGCTTCTGCCTTAAAACATACAATCCCAGGTGATTTTAACTTAGTAAGCGAAGATGAAGTTTTATCTCTTGCTAAAGGAAATGCTTCTGGAAGAGTACAAAGATAATTAAATAAAATTTTACTTATAAACTATCCAATTTTGTTATCAGTTGGGTAGTTTTTTTAATTTGATAGAAATGTTGTTATTAAGAAGATAGTAACAATTTTATAATTTATATGGGATTCCTACAAAATATATTATTTTTTATACAAAAAGGGAATTGAATTCCCTAAAATACTAAACTATAATAATATTGGGTGATAAATATGATTGATAGAAATATTTTAAAAGTCGTGGAATTAAGTATAAAAACTAAACCAGTAACCTTAATTACTGGGGCTAGACAAGTTGGGAAGTCAACTTTAGCTTTACTATTTGAAAAAAAAGGTTTTAATTATGTTTCTCTTGATAACTCACGAGAACGAGAATTAGCTAATAAAGATCCTAAAATGTTTTTATCTATCCATCCATGGCCTTTAATAATTGATGAAGTACAAAAAGCACCAGAACTTTTTGAAACTATTGAAGAGATAGTTAATGAAGAAAAAAGAGTTAATGAGAAAAATTATGGCATGTTTATATTAACTGGATCACAAATGTATAAATTAATGAATGGAGTAACAGAATCATTATCTGGTAGAGTATCAATTGTCCATATGATGCCATTATCGAGAAATGAAATTTTAAATAGAGAAGAACCTATATTTAATTTTGATATATTAAAAATCAATGAAAGGGCAAAGAACAATCCGCTTAATCCAATTGATTTATATAATTTAATAGTAAAAGGATTTTATCCAGAATTATATAGTAATGAATTATTAACAGCACAAAAATGTTATGCAGATTATGTGGAAACTTATATTGAAAGAGATGTATCTGACTTAATAAATGTGCGAGATAAATTTTTGTTTAGAAGATTTATGGAACTTTTAGCATCGTTAACTGGTGAAGAATTGGTTTATGATAATATTGCTAATATTATTGGAATTGATAAAAAGACTGTAATGGCTTGGCTTAGTGTTTTAATTGCAGGTGATATTGTTTATTTATTAGAACCATATAATGAAATATCAATATCAAAGCGCATTGTTAAAAGGCCGAAACTTTATTTTTCAGATACTGGTTTAGCTTGCTATTTAGCAAGATTAAATAGTGGCGAAATATTAGAGGCTAGTTCATTTGTAGGAAGGTTTGTAGAAACATATATAATAAATGAAATTAAAAAGAGCTTTATAAATAATGGAATTGAACCTAATTTCTATTACTATAGAGACAATAATATGAATGAAATAGATTTAATTATCATCAATGACGGAAAATTAAATCGCATTGAATGTAAATCGGGATTCAAGTTCAATAATAGCGCTGTTAAAGGCTTTAAACAGTTGGATAAAACTAGTTACA
>CAKPJO010000009.1 GCA_934162685.1 uncultured Bacilli bacterium
CTGTGTGAAACGGAAAATGTTATCAATGAATAATAATACATCTTGATGTTCATAATCACGGAAATATTCCGCCATAGTTAAACCAGTTAAAGCAACACGCATTCTACTTCCTGGTGGTTCATTCATTTGTCCAAAGACAAGACATGTTTTATTAATAACACCAGATTCTTTCATTTCGTTATATAAGTCGTTACCTTCACGAGTTCTTTCTCCGACACCAGTAAAGACAGATATACCACCATGTTCGGTAGCGATATTATTAATTAATTCTTGAATTAAAACGGTTTTTCCTACACCCGCTCCACCGAAAAGGCCAATCTTACCACCTTTAACATAAGGACAAAGCAAATCAATAACTTTAATTCCTGTTTCAAGAATTTCGGTTTCTGTTTTTTGTTCTTCGTATGTTGGCGCCAAACGATGAATTGGTAATTTAAGATCAGCCTTAACTTCACCAAGACCATCAATTGGCTCGCCTAATACATTAAACAAACGCGATAAGGTACATTTACCTACTGGTACCAAAATTGGTTCATTAGAAGCTTTAGCACGAAGATTTCTTGTTAAACCCTCCGTTGGTCCCATTGAGATACATCTTACGGTATCATCACCAACATGTTGAGCAACTTCAACAATAAGTTGTTGATCACCATTTTCAATTTCAATAGCGGTTCTAAGTCCTGGCAATTCATCACCAAAACGAACATCCACTACTGGACCTTGAACTTGGCATACTCGACCATATAATATTTTCTTTTTCATGTTCTTCCTCCTTACTGATTCGCATTAGCTGCGGAAGATATTTCGGTAATTTCTTGAGTAATCGCGGCTTGACGTGATTTATTAAACTCAAGAAGTAATTTTTCTTGTAATTCATTTGCGTTATCATTTGCGGTTTCCATCGCTGTTCTTCTTGATGCTTGTTCACAAAGCATTGATTCAAGAAGTAATGTTTTTAACGCTGTATTAACGTAAAATGGTATTAAATTAGTAAGTACTTCGTCTGCACTTGGTTCAAGAAGTAATTCTCGTGTCATTTTTGGTGCATTTGAAGTATTTGCTACTGGAAGTATTTGGGTGATTTGTGGCACAAATGTTAATGAATTAACAAATTTTGTTGATAAAAGTTGTATTGATTTATACTTACCTAAGTCAAATTCATGAATAACATAATTCATAATTTGCTTAGATGTTGTTTCTTTAAGAGATAAAGAAGGTAATTCAAATGTTTTAACAATGTGATAATTTTGATTATTAAAGTAACTAATACTTTTATTACCAACAATAATTAAGTCATCTTTTTCTTTATTAATTAAAGAAGAAGCAAACTTTTGCATATTAATGTTATATCCACCGCATAAACCTAATGTTGAATTAATAACAATGAAAAGTGATTTATCACTCTTAGTATTTTCATTTAAATAGATATTTGTTTTATCATCTAAGTTCATCATGCAATAAGACATAATTTCAAATACTTCATCACGGAAAGGTGACACTTGGGCATTAATATTTTTGGCAGTTTTAAGTTTAGCAGTTGCCACTAATTCCATAGCTTTAGTTATTTTTTTAGTTGACGCAACCGATTTAATTCTTGCCTTAGTTTGTTCTAAGTTCATTGCCATTGTATACACCTCCTAACTACATTAACCTAAATATGTTAATGTAAATTCTTTAATAACTTTTAAAAGTTTTTCTTCTAATTCTTTACTTATAGCCTTCTTTTCTTTTAATTCTGCCATAAGTTCTTTTTGATTAGTATTCATATAATTAACTAATGATGACTCATAGTCTTGAATACTTTCAATATCAATATCATCAATGATACGATGTTTGGCTGTAAATAATTCAATAACTTGATCAAAGACATTCATCGAATCATATTGTTTTTGTTTTAATAATTCATATACTTTAGCGCCATGATTTAAAACATCTTTAGTAGATTTGTCTAAATCAGAACCAAATTGAGCAAATGCTTGCAATTCACGGTAATTTGCTAATTCGATTTTTAAAGTACCTGATACTTGTTTAATTGCTTTAATTTGAGCAGCACTACCAACACGTGATACAGATAAGCCCGTATCTACTGCTGGTCTTTGTCCAGAAGCAAATAAATCAGCTTGTAAGAAAATTTGACCATCAGTAATAGAAATTACATTTGTTGGAATATAAGCGGAAATATCGCCAGCTTGTGTTTCAATAATTGGTAAAGCGGTAATTGAACCACCGCCATAATCTTTATTAAGTCTAGCCGCTCTTTCAAGTAAACGAGAATGTAAATAGAATACGTCACCTGGATAAGCTTCTCTTCCGGCTGGTCTTCTTAACAATAATGATAATGTACGATAAGCGACAGCGTGTTTACTTAAATCATCATAAACAATTAAGACGTCTTCGCCTTTTTCCATCCATTCTTCTGCTAAAGTAACACCAGCATATGGGGCAATATATTGAATAGGCGCCATTTCACTAGCAGTAGCAACTACTACAACGGTATATTCAAGAGCACCATGTACTCTTAATTTTTCCACTACTTGAGCAACTGTTGAGGCTTTTTGACCAATAGCAACATAAACACATTTCATGTTTTGATCTTTTTGATTAATAATTGTATCAATCGCAATAGCGGTCTTTCCTGTTTGACGGTCACCAATAATCAATTCTCTTTGTCCACGTCCAATAGGAATCATAGAATCAATTGCTTTAATACCTGTTTGAAGTGGAGTATCAACAGATTTACGAGTAATAACACCGGGAGCAATACGTTCAATTGGTCTAGTTTTTGATGATTCGATTGGTCCTAAACCATCAATTGGTTGTCCTAACGGGTTAACAACTCTTCCTAAGAAGTTATCGCCTACTGGTATCTCAACAATTTTGTTAGTTCTTGTAACAACATCTTCTTCTTTAATAGAACTATCATCACCAAAAATAACAACACCAACAGCATCTTCTTCTAGTGATAACACCATTCCATATACTCCATTATCAAAAAGAACTAATTCAGATAGCATAGCATTTTCTAAGCCATGCACCATTGCAACACCATCACCAACTGTCATTACTTTTCCTGTATCAAGTAATTCCATTTTATGATGATACTTTTTGATTTGTTCTTTTATCAAAGAAGAAATTTCATTTGCCTTAATTTCCATTCACGACATCTCCCCTCTTTAGTAAAGTGGTTTTTAAATCTGATAATTTACGTTTTATTGATTGGTCAATAATAAAATCATCTACTTGAATTTTAAATCCACCTACTAAGTTTTTATCAATTTTATTTTGTAAAATTACATTAGCATTAAGCAATTGAGAAGTTTTTGCTTCCATTTGCTTAAGCTCTTCTTTTGTTAAAATAATAGTGGTAAATACAAAACCTTTTTTGATATTTAACTCTTTATATCCTAATTTAACAAATTCTTTTAAAACATCTTCAATAATCGCACCGCGGTTATTATCAACAACAACATAAAAGGTATTGAGAATATATTCTCTTATTTTTCCTTTAAAACAGACATCAATAGTTTCTTTTTTTTCTTCATTAGTCAAACCATAGTCTTTTAAAATTCGTACAAAACCATCATTTTGGTCAAGCACTTCTAAAATTTGTTCAACTTCATCAATATATTCTTGTACCTTTTCTTCTTCGCGGGCAATTGATAATAATGCCACCGCGTAACGATTAGCGACGGTATCCATTATTCATTGTCTCCTTTTCCATTTACGAAATCTGAAACAATCTTATGATTATCTTCATCATTAATATTACGATCAACAACTTTAGAAGCCGCTAATAAAGCAACATCGATAACTTCTGAAGAGATATCTTCTTTCATCTTTAAGCGTTCACTTTCAATGTCTTTATAAGCTTTATCTTTCATGCTAGCAACTTCTTGTTTAGTTTCATCCATGATTCTTTTCTTTTCATTCATGGCTGTTTGTTTTGCTGCATCGATAATATCTTTGCCTTCTTTACGTGAATTTTTTAATCTTGTTTCTGCAATAGTTAAATGTTCATCTGCTTCTTTATTTTTGTTTACTGCTTCATTGATATTATTTTCAATAAATGCTTTACGATCTTCAATAAACTTTTTAGCTGGTTTAACTAAAAATTTAGCAAGAATAAATACTAAAATTACAGTGGCAAGAAGTTGTACAACAAAACTCCAAATGTCACTTGGAATTATTTTTTGACCTATTGTTTTTAAGTCTGCAAAAGGATCGTTACTAGGATCGGAGACACTAGTAAACATTATTAGCGATAATTTATTCATTATGCCCATAATTTAAATCCTCCTTTTTTAATTCAAAATTAAATAATTAGAATAAAACAAATACTAAAATTAAAATAGCAATAGCGAAACCATAAATACCAGTTGTTTCAGCTAGAGCAATACCCATAACCATGTTTGAACGAATATTACTTGTTGCTTCTGGGTTACGACCAATTGCATCCATAGCGTGAGCGGCAATGTTACCTTCACCAATACCAGAACCAAATCCGGTGAATACTGCAAGACCTGCTCCAATTAAAGCTAATCCTGATCCTACTGATAATTCAGCAGCTAAACTAATTAAACTAGATAACATAATTTTTCCTCCTTACTAGTTTTATTTACTTACTTTACTTCTAATTTCTCTATTTACCGGTGCTGGAATTTCTTTAGCAATAAGAAGCATCGATAATAAGACGAAAATTAAAGTTTGAATTAATGCGCCAAACACATCGAAATACGCATGTAAGGCTGGGGCAATAATAACACCAAATACGTTAAACGCCGATGGAGTTATAAATGAGAACACTGCATTACTTAATAATCCTGTTCCCCAATAAACTAAAAACATTAATATTGAACCTGCTAAAGCATTACCAAACATACGAATAGATAATGATAATAGTGGTGACAATTTAGATAAAATATTAATAGGGATAAATACTGGTAACCATGGTGGTAAAGGATCAGCAAAACTCTTTAAATAATCCAACTTTTGATATTTAATTGCGGATATTTGAATTCCTAGCCAACTGACAAATGCTAAACATAATGGAATTGTAAAATAAGTCATTGGTGAAGCTAATCCTAATAGTCCAGACATAAATGCCATTGGAACATAAAAAATTAAAAAGATAAAATATGGTACAACAAAATCATAAACATTACCTAAATTTTTTCGAATTGATGAATAAGAAAAATCAACAATAAAATCAGCAACAAACGCTAATCCTTTAGGTGCTTTAGTTGGATCTGCCTTCTTGATAGCATGTCCTAAAATAATAGCAAAAATAGCAATCACTAACATGATGATTAGTGATACCATCATTTCACCAGGCATTTTATTGACAATGTAATCCCAAACTTTATTCATTGACACCTTTTCTCCTTAATAGCATTAAATAAATAGCAAATTTAATTGATAGAATTCCAAGTAAGCAGCATAATATTGGCCATATATCACGAGTAAAGAAGAATACTCCTAATAAAGAGAAGATATATACCAATTGACGAGTGGCAAATAAATTTTTAACTACTCTTTTATAGTTCTCTACTTGGCTTTTATTTATCACAAATACTGTTAAATAGTGCATAGTAACGCCTACCAAATAACCAATAAAGTTACTAAGTAATAGCCAATAACTAGTAATATGACAAATTGATAAAACTAACAAAGTAAGCATAGAAAGTAATAGGAATAATGTGGCAATAACAAAAATTTTTTTATCTTCTTTACTAAAAGTGGAAAAAAACGATTTATTATTCATTATTTTCTTGCCTTTCCTAAGTGAATACAAATGGAATCCACTCGCCTTATATTATAGATAATATAAGCCCTTTTTTCAATTGTTATTTTTTAATGTCGGACACTTTTAAATTAATTGTCAAAAAGCTAATTGTCAAAAATTCCATTTAAGCACATGCTTATTTTTTTTAAGATTATTAAAAAATAAACAAAAAATGTAATTTTGTAATATTTTTTTAATTTTATATGATATAATTGTTATGTGGAGGAAAAGTATCATGAAAGATTTAGTAAAAGCACTTGAAGGATTACCATACATTGTCCGTGTATTACTTACAATTTTATATGGTGTTTATGGTAACTTAATGAGATTATTCAGATCATTAGCAAAAAATAATTTAGTCGGAATAATCTTAGCTGTTATCCTTTTACTTTGTGGTGGCTTCATAATTCTTTGGATTTGGGATGTCATCCGTGTAATTCTTGGAAAACAAGTTTGGTGGATTGACTAATTTTTAAAATAAGTTTAACCCATTAAAAAAGCCTGCAAATTGCAAGCTTTTTTATTTTGTTTTTTACTTATAACTACATATTAGCGTCATCAAAAGAATCAAGTATTTTAATTAATGGACGAACAACTTTCTTGATATTACCATCAACAAATGGATTTCTTAAGTGAGCATGTTCAAGTAATTCTAAGAATGGATATTTTCCGCCCATCTTACATAACTTGTTATATTTTTCCCACGCTCTTGATTGATTTTTACGCATTTCAACTAAGAATTGGAAAGCACAAACTTGAGCTAAAGTGTAATCGATATAATAGAATGGTGTTTGGAAAATATGACTTTGCTTTAACCATAAGTTTCCGTTTTCATACACATCAAATCCTTTATAATTCTTTAAAGGAGTATATTTCTTTTCTAATTCACGCCATTTTGCGCATCTTTCTTCATGTGTAGCATTAGGATTTTCATAAACGAAATGTTGGAATTCATCAACAGTTACACCATACGGAACGAACATAATTGCATCTGCTAAGTGAGCAAAACGATATTTGTCATCATCTTTGCCAAAGAATTTATCCATCCATGGCCATGCAAAGAATTCCATAGACATTGAGTGAATTTCACAAGCTTCTAATGTTGGGCTACGATAACTTGATACTTTAATATTTCTTGAACAATAGCCTTGATAAGCATGTCCGAATTCGTGAGTTAATACATCAACATCACCTGATGTGCCATTAAAGTTAGAGAAAATAAATGGACATTTATATTCTGGTAAGTAAGTCATATAACCACCGCCTTGTTTACCTGGCTTAGCGATTAAATCCATCATATGATTATCAACCATATATTCAAAGAATGCTCCAGTTTCTTTAGACATTTCATGATACATTTCATTAGCCTTGCTTACTAAGTAATCAGGGTTGCCAATTGGAGTTGGATTACCAGATAAGAAGTTTAATCCCATATCATAGAAACGTGGGTTACGAATATGAATACGCTTCATTTGACGTTTATATAATTTTTTCCAAACAGGGACTAAAACAGTTTCTACTTGTTTGCGATAATTAGCTACCATTTCAGCATTATAATCGCATCTGCCTAAACGCATATAACCTAATTCAATATAATTTTTGAATCCTAATTTTTTAGCCATATTGTCACGTGTATGAACTAATTCATCATAAATTTGTCCAATCTCTTCGTGATGTTTTTCAAAGAATTTAGCAACTGCTTTGCTAGCTTTTTTACGGCGTTCACGATCAACATCAGTTGTAAATTTACCCATTTGTGATAAATTGTAAACTCCGCCTTCAAATTTAATTTTAGCGCTAGCCATAACTTTGCTATATTTTGATACTAATTTGTTTTCTAATTGTAAATCTTCAATAATTTTTGGATCAAAGCATTTTAAAGACATATCAATTTGCTTAAATAAATATGGTCCAAATTCTTCTTCTAATTCTTTTCTAAAAGGAGATGATACTAAGATTCTATTAATTCTATCACTAAATACTTGTACTTGTGGAGCAATTTCATCAAGCACATCATTAGCTTTCACGTACTCTTCATTAGTTGTATCTAATGAATAACGAATAGAAATGACTGTAAACATTGTTTCAACGTGATCGTCATATCTCATAATCTTTTTATAAACTCTAATTTGGTCATTAGCGGTTTTGGCATTTTCCAATTCTTCGATTAAAGCATCATATTTTTTTGATAATGCTTTTAAAGAAGGAATTACTAGTGGAATATCTTCAAATTTCATAATTTAATACCTCTTTCTTTTCATAATTATACTATAAAAGTACTACTAATAATACGATTTGTCACTAAAATATATCACATATTAAGCGCTTTTCTTGTTATTAACTAGTAAATAACTAAATATAGTACATATTTTCTACTAATTAGACTCATCTAGCAATTTAATATTTATTTACTTAAAAACTACTAGTGCCTAACTAGTTATTACTTGCTGTTAATAATAAAAAATCCTAATAATTTTGCTACTAGGATCTTTTAAATTTTATTTCATTGCTATTTAATAATTAAGCTTTCTTCAGTCATTTCAACTGGTTTTGTATCGCCTAACAAATCAATGATTGTTGGAGCAATATTAGACAATTTACCATCTTCACGAAGTTTTAAGCCTGGGATAGTAATAATTACTGGGACTTTACTTGTTGTATGAGCAGTAAATGGATGACCTTCAGCGTCTTTAATAATTTCAGCATTACCATGGTCAGCAGTAACAATAAGTGTACCGCCATTTTGTTGAACGTAATCATAAATCTTACCAACACATTCATCAACTGTTTCAACAGCTTTAACAACAGCAGGTTCAACTGCTGTATGTCCAACCATATCGCAGTTTGCAAAGTTTAATATGACAACATCTAAGTCTTTCTTATCTAATTCTTTTAATAATTTATCAGTAACTTCATACGCTGACATTTCTGGTTGCATATCATATGTAGGAACCTTTGGAGAATTAACTAAGACACGACGAGATCCTTTTAATTCTGGTCTTTCAATTCCATCATAATTAATTGTTCCATCAAAGAAGAATGTTACATGAGCGTATTTTTCAGTTTCGGCAATACGAAGTTGGCGATATCCATGATCAGCAAGCCATACACCTAATACATTTGTTAATTTAGGTAAAGCAAAGGCAATTTCACCTTTTACTGAATCAGCATATTTCATTGTTGATACAAAGAAAATATCTTTTAAAACATGACTTGGTACATATGGTTTATACATTAATGTGCCATCAGCTTTAACTGCTGGATGTTCATAGAAATATGGGTTAGAGAACATTGTAGCAATTTGAATTGCGCGATCTGGTCTAAAGTTCATAAAGATAATAGCGTCTTCATCTTTAATTCTTCCATCTACATTAGCGTTATAAGCTGGGATAATGAATTCATCAGATGCATCTTTTCCTGTAGTAGGTAAATACGCATATTGATCTTTGAAGTATTGTTTATAATCCGTAAAACTTGCTCCATCATGATCAACCATGACGCGGTAGCTCTTATCATTACGATCAAAGTTTTTATCTCTATCCATTGCATAATATCTTCCAGAAATATCTGCAATATGTCCAAAGTTTTCTTCTTCCATTACTTTAGCAATCTTATCAACATAAGTTACACCAACTTGTGGATCAACGTCTCTTCCATCCATAAAGCAGTGAACAAATACATCTTTTAAGCCTTCTTTTTTAGCCATTTTAATCATTGCAATAATATGATTAATATGTGAGTGAACACCACCATCAGATAATAAACTCATAATATGTAAATTAGAATTATGATCCTTTACATATTTGATAGCGTGTAAATAATGTTCATTTTCATAAAATGTTCCATCTTTAACTGCTTTGTTAATTAAACTTAATGATTGGTGAACAATACGTCCAGCGCCTAAGTTTAAGTGTCCCACTTCCGAGTTACCCATTTGACCATCTGGTAAACCAACATATTCACCTGATGCTTGAATTAAAGTAGTAGGATATTTATTCATAAGCATATCAAGATGTGGTTTCTTAGCTTCTGCAATGGCATTACCATAAGTTTCTTTTCTTATGCCATAGCCATCCATAATAATTAATATAACTGGTAATTTATTCATTTTAATACACCTCTTTACCACTAATAATTATACACATTTGTGTGAATAATTAAAGAAAAACGATAACTAGGAAACGATTTCTTTTTCTTTAAAACCAGCAAGTAAAACAACAGGGCGCAATATCCAAACTTTAATCCAATAATTAAAGCCCACTGCATCAGCGTTATATAACGCTAACGCTTTACGGTGATTAGTATCAATTTCTAATAGTGACTTTTTTAAAATTTGATATTCAGCGTCATTTTTTACATTTTCATTACTTTCTGCAAAATAAAGTAATGACTGACTTGCTTTCATCAAATATGCTTTTACAGTTAGTCTTTCCGTTAAAGTTAATCTTTTTAAAGAACTATCCATTTTGGGAGATAATTCTTCTTGAAATTCACTTGGAATAGTAAGTTTGTATTTTTTAAATACTTTAGCCATTAAAACCAAAATATCGTATTTTTGCGCTAATAAAATATTAACATTATAATTTCTTTTTTCTGTTCGCTCGTTTAGTTTTTTTAAAGAAACATATGCAACAATTTCAAAAAGCACAAATAAAACAAATAGTATTCCTACTATAATTAGCACTACATATAATGGCAGTAAATTTGTTTCTGAAAGTGACATATTAATTTCTCCTTTTGAAATATTTTATAAGCAAAATTGTTACTTTTCAAGCAAATATATGTACTTTATGCATATAATTTGACTATTTTTTCATATAAATATATAATTTATATGAGATTAGGGGGATATATTCAATGAAAAAACAACCAATTGTCGCGATTGTCTACGACTTTGATAAGACGCTATGTAGCGAAGATATGCAAAATTACTCTTTTATTCCTGCCTTAGGTATGACTCCTGAAGAATTCTGGCATGAAACTTCTATTTTTTCGGAAAAAACAAATGTAGAAAGAATTTTATCATACATGTATATGATGGTTAAGTTAGCTAAAGAAAAAGGTGTCAAATTAACTAAAGAATACTTAAATAGTTTAGGAAAAGACATTCACTTCTACCCAGGGGTTTCTACTTGGTTTAAAAGAATCAATGCTTATGGGGAATCAAAAGGTGTTAAAGTGGAGCACTATTTAGTATCATCTGGGACAAAAGAAATTATTGATGGCTGTTCTATTGCTAATGAATTTACGGCAATATATGGCTGTGAATTTTTGTTCAACGAAAGCAATGAGCCAGTATGGCCAAAACTAACAATTAACTATACAGCAAAAACACAATTCATTTATCGTATTTCAAAAGGCGTTCTTGATGTAACCGATGATAATACTTTAAATCAAAAAACTATTAACCGTCGTATTCCACATCAAAACATCGTATATCTTGGTGATGGGATGACTGACGTACCTTGCATGACTCTTGTAAAAGGTAATGGTGGTAAATCAATTGCTATTTACACTAATGATGATAAAGAAAAAGCAATGCAACTTTATGATGCCGATAGAATAAACTTTGCTTGTAAAGCCGATTATTCTGCAAACTCAACATTAGAGAAGGTAATTAAATTAATTATCGATTCAATCGCCGTGTCTTTTGAACTCATGAATGTTGAAAATAAATTAAGTGAATTAAAGTAAAAAATTAGTGAAAATTTTGATGCAATTTTTTGTATCATTTATACATAAAATTACTTTTTTTCTTCTAACTATTAGTCTATAATACTATGAGAGGTGAGAGTTATGAATTTTGGAATTATCCTAGCATCAGGCAATGGTAAAAGAATGCATAACACTACACCTAAACAATTTCTCTTAGCAAAAGGTAAACCTTTGGTCTATTATTCTATTTTGGCTTTTGAAAATTGTGATAACATTGATGAAATCATTATTGTCACACAAAAAAAGTATTTTAGACAAATGTATGAAATTATTGACCAAAACAATATTCACAAAGTCCATATGCTTGTAGAAGGTGGAAAAACAAGACAAGAATCATCATACAACGCTTTAAAAGCATTACAAGATTATGCTATAAAAAGTGATTTAGTGATTATTCATGATGCTGCTAGACCATTAATAAAAACTTCTACTATTGAAGATATGATAAAAACTAGTAAAAGGCACTCAGCAATTACACTTGCTAATGCCGTTTGGGACACTATCATAATGAACAAACAAAATCATTATGATCAATTGCTTGATCGCTCTTCTTTAGTGACTATTCAAACGCCACAAACATTTAAGTATGGTTTGATTTTGAAAGCACATGAAAATGCAAAAAATGAAAATATCACTAATGCTAGTGATGATGCTCAATTGGTTAATAATATTCATAAAAAAGTTTATTTATTAAAAAACAAAAGTTTGAATTTTAAAATTACTACACCAATGGATTTAGAGTTGTTAGAAAACATATTAAGTCGAGGTGATTAATATTGGAACACGAAATTTATAAAGTTAATGATATCATTGTCGGTCGTGTTACTGGTATTCAGCCATATGGAGCGTTTGTAACGTTTGCTAACGGACAAACGGGCTTGATTCACATATCAGAAATATCTTCAAAATTTGTAAAAAACATTGAAGATTATGTAAAAATTGATGATGAAGTACGAGTAAAAATATTAGGATATGAAGAAAAAAACAACTATCTAAAATTATCTTTAAAAGCTTTAGGCGATCGTGAAAGGCAAAATTTAAAAAAGCCTTTTACATTTAATAAGCCTAAAAGAATTAAGATGAATTTTACAGATAAAGACTTTTACCCATTAAAAGAGAAATTAACAAGTTGGATAGATGAGTCTATGGAGGAACAAAATATGATTAATTTAGATTATTCGCATGTTATTGATGAAATTGATTTTAATTCATATAAGGATAAGGTTAAAGAAATTAATTCAATGATCAATAACAAAACAGGTGCCGGTAGCGATTTCTTAGGTTGGACTACTTGGCCAAGTGATTACGACAAAGATGAAGTCGAACGTATGATTAAAGATGCTCAATATGTACGTGAACATTTCGATACTTTAGTTGTATGTGGTATTGGTGGCTCATACTTAGGAGCAAGAGCCGCAATTGAAGCTTTACGTGGGCTATTTAATGAAGATAAGTTAGAAATTATATACTTAGGACAAACTTTTTCACCTACTTACATTGCACAAGTAATGAAATACCTTGAAAATAAAAATTTTGCTATTAATGTTATTTCTAAATCCGGTACCACTACCGAAACATCAATTGCTTTTAGATTATTACGTGAATTATTAATCAAAAAAATTGGTGTTGAAGCTAGTAGAAAAGCAATATTTGCCACCACCGATAAAGAAAAAGGTGCATTAAAGAAACTTTGTAACGTTGAAGGATATGAATCATTCGTATTACCAGACAATATTGGTGGTAGATATAGTGTATTAACTGCAGTCGGTTTATTCCCAATTGCTTGTGCTGGTATTGATATTAAGAAGATGCTTCAAGGTGCATTTGATGCCATGGTTAAATATGATAATGATAATTTATTAGAAAATGATTGTTATAAATATGCTGTGTTACGTGATTACTTCTATCGTCACAATAAACCAGTTGAATTATTTGTTACATACGAACCTTCATTATCTTTAATTGGTGAATGGTTAAAACAATTATTTGGTGAATCTGAAGGAAAAGACAAAAAAGGATTATTCCCTGGATCTGTTACATTCTCTACTGATTTACACTCATTAGGCCAATATATTCAACAAGGTTCTCCTGTTTTATTTGAAACAACAATTCATATTGTTAATCCAAATATTGACATTGAAGTTCCTCATGATGATGAAAATCTTGATGGATTAAATTATCTTGAAGGTAAAAAATTATCATTTGTAAACGAACAAGCAATGAAAGGAACTATCAAAGCTCATGAAGAAGATGGTAATGTTCCTAATGTCTTAATTAATGTTGATAAATTGGATGCTTATCATTTAGGTGGTTTATTTTATTTCTTTATGAGAGCATGCGCAATGTCTGCTTACTTATTAGGTGTTAACCCATTCAATCAACCAGGTGTTGAAATTTATAAAAGAAATATGTTCCATTTACTTGGAAAGCCTGGATTTTAGTAGAATACAAAAACTTTAAATATTACCACGAGTTTACCGCTCGTGGTTTTTTAATGCATAAAAAAGGATAACCACAATGAGTTATCCTTAAAGTATTAAAATTAAATTAGTCAATATAATTAAATGCAAAGTAGTCAATATTTAAAGTTCCTGAACTCTTTGTATATGTTCCAGTGAAAGCAATCGCACTAATAATTGTTACATTTATTATATTGTCACCTTTATTTAAATGCATTATACCTAAATCAACGGGAATAAAATGAGCCCATATTAATGGATTATATGTGTAACCACCATCCGTATTTGTTGGAGTTTCTGATCCAGGTAAAATAACATTATCAGCAATAGATAGTGTATTACTATTTTGAGAAATTTTAATCATTTTATTTAGTTGAATATCAGCCATTTTAACAGGTTGCCAACTACCAATATCTTTTTCTATAACACCGCTTGATGCAGACATAATAACATTTACATCTCTTTCTTCATTCGACCATACATGAACATTAAAAGCATTTCCGCCTTTGATTTCGCCCATATAGCCCTTACCAGAAGCATTCTCTGCATCTTTTTTTCCTGCTGACGCTAACATCGCACCTAATTGATTTCCTGAGTATTTTACTCTCTCTACATAAGTTCTATTGGTTGGAACAATTTCACTCTCATTCATTACTTCTTCAGCTTCGACTAAATAGCCAATATTATCTACTAAATCAAATTTATCTATATTCATAGTCCCATTTGATTTTGTAATTGTGTCCTCGTTTTTAATAGAACTTGTAATAGTTACATTAATTACGTTATCTCCTTGATTAAGATTAACTGTACCGATAGCTACTCTAACAAAATTCGCCCAAATACTAGGATCATATGTGTACTTGCCATCTGCATTTGCAGGAGTTTCTGATCCAGGCAAAATAACATCATCACCGATAGATAGTGTATTGCCATTTTGAGAAATTTTAATCATTTTATTTAGTTGAATATCCGCCATTTTAACAGGTTTCCAACCAGCTATATCTTTTTCTATAACGCCACTAGATGCAGTCATATATAATGTCAATTGTTTTTCTACGCCTGAGAATATATGCAAATTGAAACTATTGCCATTTTTAACTTCACCTAAATACGCTTGTCCAGATGCATTTTTAGCATCAGCATTATTATAAGAAGCATACTCAGTTCCACCTTCAGGCTTTGAGCCGTATACAATTGGTTTCAATTCTTTGATATCAGTATTGCAATTATCTCTTTCTATATAATTAACATTATTTACAGTTGGCTTTTCACCCTTACTATAAATATTTTCTGCTTCAACATCGTAAATATTATTAGCAACGTTCATATTAAATTCTACACTATAATCTTTATATTTAGCAGTAATAGTATGATTACCTGCTTCTGTGTAACCAATTGTATTTAAATCTAATTGATTATTTCCTTCAAAAAACTCTAATTCACTGTTAGGAATCACAGCAATATCATTTCCGTTAGCGTCAAAACTAGATACTTCTAGTTCATCAAAAGTTATAGCTTGTCCTACAAGGTAAGATGATGTAAGTGTTTTAGTAACTTTTATACCCGTAATTATACCTTTTTGACTATCGAATTTATATGATGTAGTTTTGCTACTAACGATGTCTTCACTACCATTAATAGTCATTTCTATCGTAATATCTTTATCTAAAAATGTAGAATTTGCTTCAAATTTAATAGTATAGCAAGCCCAATAATAATCATTAGTTAAATCATCTTCTGTGGTTACTAACTCTTCCCCATTATAGTAATAAGTTTTTCCATTTGCGCTTATTCCTTTATATAAAGTTGAACAATCAATACTATAATTCTCTTTACCTTCTACCTTACGAGTAAATTTGATACCTGATACATCACCTTTAATTGCAGTAGCAAATCTTAAGTATGAATTAGCGCCATCGTTGCCAGATTGAGCATACATAGTTGAAGTTACTACTGTTGGTGTAACTATCTCATCTGTTTTTCTAATTCTTTTAACATTGTTTTCTTTACTATAAATATCGCTAGCATATTCTTTAAAATCTTGGTTTAAATGAATATTATCATTATTAGATATAATTGAAGTTGTTAATAATGATACACTTAATAAAAATAATTTTATATGTTTTTTCATTGCTTTACCTCTATAGTGTTTCATCAGGTTCAGTTGTAATAATATCTAAATTACCATCAACTTTTGATACACAAATTACATCTTCAACACTAATTACCTCTACATCTATACTTGGTTTTGAATATTTTTTCTTCATATTAATGCTCCTTTTATTTGCGCATATAACGGCATTACGTAATGCCGTTATATTTTTATTGTTTATTCAATTCGTCTAATTCTTTTTGTTTACTATTAAGTTGCTTATTTAAAGACTCGATATCTCTCTTTAAAGATTCAATTCTTTTTTCTTTAGCTAATCTTTGTCTTTCTTTAGCCCGTTCATTAGCGTAACTATCATCATTTTCCACTGTTACAGAATCATAAGCTAATTTCTTAGGTTTAAGAATAAAGAATACCGCTACCCCGATTGCGCTAACAGCGACAACATCTAAAGCAATTAATACTGGAATCCACCAAGCAAATACTGATTCAGTAGTACGAATACCTACTTCAACAGAATAGCGTGAATCATCACCTGCATCATGTGTTTTAGCATATTGATATGTATCAATATATGTAAAGATAATATTTTTAGCTGCAGTTCTTGCGCAAGCCATACTTGTAGCATCTGATGTATTTAAAGGCGCTTGGTTTCTACCTTTACTTGGGTTAAGCCACATATCATTACCTGCTTTTACACCTTGTTCTGGGTTCATTGCACCTAATCCGCCACCAGCAGAGTAGTCAGTAATAACTGTTCCTCTAAATCCCCATTCTGTACGTAATATTTGTGTTAAGCAAGGATAAGATGCACCAGCCCAAATACCACCAACACGATTAAACGCTGACATAATTGCATTTGCGCCGCCTTCTTTAACAGCAATTTCAAATGGTTTTAAATAATTTTCACGAAGATTTTGTTCCGTTACCCATGTATTTAATCCACCTGGGTTTGGTCCTGGTTCAGAAAGAACAAAGTGTTTTAAGTAACAATATAATCCATTAGTTTTAGCACCACGAATTACTTCTGCTGCTAATTTTCCTGAAATCACACCATCTTCACTATAATATTCATAGTTTCTTGCTGTATATGGTGAACGATGTAAGTTAACGCCTGGAGCATACCAACCATTAACGCCAGTTGCTTGTGCCTCAACGCCCATAGATAAGCCCATATTGAATGCTAATTCACTGCTCCAAGTACAGCCAATTAGTGTTTCACTTGGATAAGCAGTCCATTTAGACTTAGCACCAGAATCAGTTGGTGATAATACATTAGCGTTAAATCCGGCTGGACCATCAGTGTCATATGCTCTTGCTTTACCAATAGATTCAATAGCTTGCGTTTCAAATCCGCCATCTTCAACAAGTGTTGTGTAATCATCTAAAGACATTTGATCTAATAATGTTTCCCAAGTTCCACTATTATAATTTGATAAATCTTCAAATAATTCTTCATTGGCCATCAATTTAGTTCCATTACCCTCTAAATCAGCTTTAGAAGCTTTAGAACCATCTTCTTTAGTTACTAATCTTAATCCACTATCAACGCCTGTAGTAGGCATTGTGTTTGTATCATATACATCATTAATTTTGGTAGCCTTACCGCCATCACCACTAGGATTTTTAGCATGTTCAGTTGGGAATGAACTAGCAAAATCACTACGTGTCATATAACTATTAGCGTTGACTGAACTACCATCTACCGGTAAGTCAAGATAAGCATTTTCACCTGTCATTCTATTCTTAACAAATTGTTTGGTTTTTGGATCCATTTTATAAGTAATGCCAATATTTTCTCCGACACTCTCAACTTTATAAGTTAGAACATTATTATCACATTTCTTTAAGTTATGGGCATCAGTCATGAATTTAATTTCATAATTTCCTGGCTCTAATTCATAACCCTTAAATCCATTATTATTTTTATCATAGCAATCATAACTTGCCATATCATAAGGATTAAAAGATAATTTTAATGTTTGACTTTGTCCTGGCTTTAATTCCGCTGTTTTACCAAAAGTCACTAAATTTATAGAAGATTTTTCAATTCCACCTTTTGTATAAGGAGGATTTACATAAATTTCAACTACATCTTTTCCAGAAACACTACCCGTATTAGTAACAACCACTTCAAATTCTAAAGTTCCTTTTTTGCTAATTGTAGTATCAGTAGTAATGGCGCTAATTTCCCAATCAAAGGTGGTATAGCTTAAGCCATAACCAAATGGATATTGAACAACGCCATCATAGCCTTTGCCATAGCCATTATTAACATTTTTCCAGTATCCTTCCGTATCAGCAGTTTCATACCACTTATAGCCAAAATAGATATCTTCAACATATTGAATATGGCCTCCACTTTTAATGTAGTTAGCGTAAGATGCTGCCGTTTCTGGATCATAAGCATAAGTGTCAGATACTTTTCCAAATTGATTTGCTTTTCCCCATAAAATATCGGGAATTGCACGAGCACCTGATTGACCTGTTAAACCAATATATAAAGCCGCATTAACATTATCGCTATCAACAATGCCTAAATGCATCGTATTACAAGAATTGATAAGTACAATAACGTTATCAAAATTTTCGTGTGCCATCTTAATTAATTCATCTTCATACTTTGATGTTTCTAAGTAAGTTCTTGAATCATCTGTCTCAGTACCTTTTTCAGTTCTTAATGATTGAGTTAAAGGAATTTCTCCAATATTTTCTCCACCATTTCTACTTAATACAATGATAGCGGTATTCGAGAATTCTTTAGCATTTTGTAGCATTAAATCTGTGTAGAACTCACGTGATGGTTCCGCTAATTCATAAGGTGAACTTTTGTTATTTTCACGTGTTCCAAATTTAGCAGAATCATAAGCAGATAAAATTTCTTTATTATATTCAATGCCTGCTTTTTCTAAAGCACCTGTTAAATCAACTCTTTTATCAGCATTGATAGTGGAAGATCCACTACCAATACCTCTTAATAAGAATCCTTTTGTTGCAGCATATCCGAATAAATTAACTTTTGCAGTTTCTGCACTTAATGGTAAAGCTTTATTACCATTTTTTAAATTGCCGTTTTTAAGTAATACAATACCTTCACGCTCAATTTCTTGACATAATTCATCACCAAGAGCAGAAGCTTTTTCTACTTCTTCTCCATTGAAAGATACCCCATTACCACATAAAGCTTTAGTAATAACGCCACTATAAGTATCACATACAATATTGCCGGCAATAATGCCACCTAGCAAAACTCCTAATCCAACTAGGCTAAGAATTTTACCTGGTCCTAATTTTGCTATTTTCATATATATTTAACTCCTTAACTAGTCTTTGAATTGAACTTCGAATTTATCAATGTTTAATGTACCTGTTCCACTAGTTTTATCACCCGTGAATGGCATATTTCCAATAATTTCTATAGTAATAACATTATCGCCTTTTAATAAATCCATTTCACCAAATGCAACATCAATAAAGTTTACCCAAGCAAAAGGATTATATGTATATGTGCCATCTTCATTAGGTTCAGTAACGAATCCTGGTAAAATTACATCATCCGCAATTTCTACTTTCTTGCCATTTGCGGTTGCACTAATCATTTTATTTAATTGAATATCCCAAGTCTCTAATGGTTTCCATGTTCCAGCACTATCCACTTTAATAACTCCGCTTGCTGCGGTCATGATAATATCAGCTTTTCTTTCTACATCTGACCAAATATGAATGTCAAATGCATTTCCCTTTTTAATCTCGCCTAAATATCCCTGTCCAGATGCATTAATTGCTTCTGGTTTATTACCGCTTGAATATAACATTGCACCCATTTCTTTATTAGAAGCTGCTGGATTATATTTAACTCTTTGTAAGTAATTTTTGTCTCCTTCTTTAACTTCATCAGCGTTTTTAATGTTTTCGGCTTCAATACGATATCCGTTATATACTTCAACTTCAAATGATGTACTTTGGCCTTTATAAGTAATAGTGACAGTATGTTTTCCTTTTTCTAAAGCGATACCTTCACCTTTAATAGTTTCTGTTACATCTTTGTTATCAATTTTAACTTCATAAACATCGATTACTTTTTCTGTTCCATCTTCAAATTTAGCGGTTACTTCTAATCCATTTAAATTGAATTTATCACCTGTTGGATATACTAATGTAGATAATGGTTTAGTAATTTCTATTGAAGTTACACCTATAACTGAGATAGTAATTGGAACATCAACACTAATTCCTTCATATGTTACTTTAACCGATTTAGTTTCAGCGGTAATTGGAGTTTTATCATAAGTGATGCCATCGTTATAACGAACATCCTCATCAATACCATGGCTCCAAGTAGCTTTAAGAACAATACCTTTAGGATCAAAAACTTCTCCTTCTAAATATGTTGTTTTAGCAGGCATTGTAACAATTTCCAAACTAACAACATGTGGATCAGAATCATCAATAGATGTTGATGCACTAGTAGTTGGTTTGCTTGTGCTTTGGCTAGGTTTTGGATCACCACAACTAGTCATAAGATTAGCGCCTAAAATAATCGTCCCCATCAATAAAGTTTTTAATAATTTATTTTTCATATAAGTTCCTTTCTAATTGCAAATTCAAACTAACTAAAAATGCAATTACTATGTCCTAAGACATAATAAAACTTAAATGAAAGCGGTTTAAATTACAAACTTTTATGCATATCCTGTCATTTAGATATCATATGTTGTAATTTAACGATGCGTAAAAAAGGTTAAAAGCGCATAAACTTTTAACCACATAATTTATAAAAAATATTAAGATTTATTAGTTATTTATTTCATCTTGAAATAAGATTGAAAGTGTAAAAATATTCTTTTTTGTAGTAATCTTTAAATCACCACGATATTTATTAACAATCATTTTTATCGACTTTGTTCCAAAGCCATGATAATCTTTATTACTTTTAGTCGTTTTTGGTAAACCATCACTATCCAATAATATTTCTCCAACATAATAATTTTCAATAGTTATAGATATAAACGAATGAACATTTCTTACAATTAAATTGATATTTCTTTTATCAACATCATTAATTTTTATAACTGCTTCTATGGCATTATCAATAGCGTTTCCAAACAAAGAATAAAGATCTTCATTACTTATAAAGCCTAATTTAGTACAATCGGCCAAACAAGTTAATTTAATATTTTGCTTTTGACATAACAAACTTTTTTCTGTAAGAATTAAGTTTAAAGCTTCTTTACCTGTTTTAACATTAGAATCATAAATATTAATTAAATTTTCTAAACCTTTAATTGTTTCTTGTGATATAGAACTTTTCGAAGCGTATTCACGAATTTGATGTTTAAGATCATGGCACTTTATATTAATCATTTCAACATTTTCTTTACTTTCACGATATTTATCTTCTGATAAATGCAATAATCTAGATGTAACTTGTAATTCATTTTCTAATAACTTAGTTTTAGTAACCGCAAATTGAATATAAAAAATCATTGCACAACAAAGAATATTATAAATACTAACAATAATTGAATATGTTCGATTATATGTTTTTGAATATACCAAAACAGAATTTAAGATTATATCTGTTAATAAAATGATTGTGGTTATAGCCAATATTGATATTGATGATACTTTAACATCATTATTACGCATTCTTTTTCCAAAGAAAAAATATAAAAATATATATACCGCAATATAAATATCTAAATATAACACAGATTGTAAAACATTTATTGATAAATTAGCTAAATCCACAACATCGCTGCTATAAATGCCCATAGATGAAGTATCTACTAAATTTAAAGCATTAGCAAATAAAGAATATATTTCATGAGCAAAATGCTGGGTAGTATAGCCAATAATAGCAATAAAAAATATTTTTTGCCAAGGCTCATCATAAACAAATGCTAATAAAATCATTACACAAATAAAGAAAAATAAAAACATAAGCGATGAATACCACCACGTATAAGAAATATTCTTAAAAAGTGGAAATAAAATAGTTATAGCTAAACAAGCAAGAATACCTATAACCAAACGCACAATAAAATTATCTTTTTTCTTAAGATTAAATGTAAGCAAAAAGGTGGCACCAAGGAGTTCGAGCATAAAAAGTATTTTGTAGTAAAACAAATAAGATTGTTCTAAAAACATTTTTAGTTACTCCCCCCCCCGTGCTAAAATACAAGTTTAAAGCATGGATGAAGTCTTTACGTTTTGGACGTGATATTTGTAAATCATCATTACCAACACGTACGATATTATCTTTTACTTCTGTAACATATTTTAAATTTACAAAATAGCATTGATTGCAAAGAGCAAAAGAATCATTTTTTAAAATTTCTAAATAAGTTTTCAATGTTCCATAAGTTGTAAAATTTCCCTCAATCGTGTGGAATATTAACTTATGTTCATTTACTTCAATATAATATATTTTTCTTACTTTAATTTTTTTAATTGAACTTTTATTATTAATCACTAACGTTTTAGCGTCTTCTTTAGACAACTTATCTAATGCCCTAGTTAACTTCATAGCAAAATTATAATATGCGACTGGCTTTAAAATAAAATCAAAAGCATTTACTTCATATCCTTTGATAGCGTATTGTGCTAAAGAGGTAATAAAAATCAAAGTTACTTCAGAATCTATTTCGCGTAATTTTTTACTTGCCTCCACACCATTTAATAAAGGCATATTAATATCCATGAATATTAAATCAAATGAAAAGTCATAATTATCTAATAACTTAATAGCATTATCAAACACCATTACAGAATAATCTAAATCGTTTTCATCAAAAAATTGCTTTATATATTTAAGAAGTTGATTTGACATTTCAATTTCATCTTCCACTACTGCAATTTTAATCATTGACTAATCACCCGACTTCTACTAATAAAAATTATACATATAATTTAAGTTTATTGTCAAATGCTATGTATTTTATAGAACTTTTTGTGTAAAATAGTGTCATGTCTTAATAATATTTTTTACTTCTTTTTAGCATTTTCTGCCCGCAGGCAAAAAAAAATAAAAAAATGAAATAAAATTATTGACTAATGGTGGCCTCGATGATATATTATAAAAGCACGCGTAGTTAAGCAAAACTTGGGTGTTTAGCTCAGCTGGGAGAGCGCTACCCTTACAAGGTAGATGTCGGGGGTTCGAGCCCCTCAACACCCACCATTATGCGTGTATATTTGGAGGAATAGCGAAGCGGCCAAACGCGGCTGACTGTAAATCAGTTCCTTAGGGTTCGGTGGTTCAAATCCACCTTCCTCCACCATCTTTGGTCATTGGGGTATAGCCAAGCGGTAAGGCATCAGACTTTGACTCTGACATTTCACTGGTTCGATCCCAGTTACCCCAGCCAATATTATGACTCGCTAGCTCAGTCGGTAGAGCACTTGACTTTTAATCAAGGGGTCCGGAGTTCGAATCTCCGGCGAGTCACCATCCTTGCCCAGGTGGCGGAATAGGTAGACGCACAGGACTTAAAATCCTGCGGTAGCGATATCGTACCGGTTCGATTCCGGTCCCGGGCACCATCGAGATTATAAAAGTCAGCTAAATGCTGGCTTTTTTTGTTAAAAAAAAAGAGGATTTTGCTCCTCTATTTTTTCTTTTTTAACCGATGGTCCATTTTATTTGCGATAAATGTTCCACAAGTTTGAATCATAATCACAA
>CAKPJO010000010.1 GCA_934162685.1 uncultured Bacilli bacterium
AGAATATCCAGATGGCATCTTCCATGCCCACAAAGAATATCATAACATCAAGTCTGAAGGTATTGGTTTAATTGAAGCTGCAGGATTATATATTTTACCAGCACGTTTAAAACGTCAATCCGAAAGTATTGCTAAAATTTTATCTGATAACACTATCGATGTGGAAGACTTCATTATTAACAATCCTGACTTCGAAATCCATCGTAATTTCATCATGCGCCTAATCACTCAATTTGGTAGAGATTTATCTTTTGAAAAAGCTAGTGAAATTGTGCGTCTATCTATCAATGAAACATGTGTCAATATTCTTAAAAACACCGCTACATTCAAAGATGATGAAAAAGGACAAGAACACCTCAAAAAATTCATTTCTCAACTCAATTTAAAATAAAATCAAGTAAGCGGATACACATATTAACTAAGCGGTTACAACACCGCTTTTTTATTTTTTTCACCATTTTATTCCAAATTGTGGAAATAATCGCACAACATACGCTTTTTTAATGTCCATTTACGAATTTTCTCTTCCAAAATTGATTTTATATTTTATAATAAATATAACTTTAAAAGAAAAGGATGAATTTATGAAGTATCTATCTATTGTTGTACCTAGCTACAACGCCGAAAAATATTTAAACAAATGTGTTGACTCTCTACTTGTTGGCGGAGAAGATGTAGAAATCATAATTGTTAATGATGGTTCTAAAGATAACACATTAAAAATTGCTAGGGAATATGAAGAAAAATATCCCACTATTGTTAAAGTGGTGGATAAACCTAATGGAGGACATGGATCTGGAGTTAATGCCGGAATCGATAACGCGACTGGATTGTATTTTAAATGCGTTGATTCTGATGACTGGGTTGACGCTGATGCATATAAAATGGTGCTAGACACTATTAAAAAGCATTATGAAAGCAAGGAAAGTCCTGACCTTTATCTAACAAACTTTGTTTATGAAAGATTAGATGAAGGACTCCAAAGAAAAACTGATATTCAAAAAGAATTCCCATTAGGTAAATTCTTTACTTGGGAAGATATCAAAAATATTAAACAAAGTGACTTTATTATGATGCACATGCTTATCTTTAGACTTGATATCTTAAAGAAAAGCAAAGTACGTTTATTAGAACACACCTTCTATGTTGATAATCAATTCTGCTATGTACCTTTATATCATGTTACTAGTATGTTCTATATTGATTGTGACTTCTATCGTTATTATGTTGGACGTCCTAATCAATCTGTTACATTTGCTAATATGTCTAAAAACTATCAACATCAATTACGCGTAATGCGTGCAATGTCATTAGAATATAGTTTGGATGATTTAAATAAGCTCTCTAAAGCACATCGTAATTATTTAATTCATGACTTAACATCGAAATCTTTTTTAACTTTATTCTATGTAACAATTGGTAATAGTAAAACTCGTTACAAAGAATACAAAGAATACTTTAAAGAATTTAAAGAGAAAAATCCGAAACTCTATCATAAGGTTCGTTATCGCACATTGTTCATTTTCCCATTCTTACTCATAAAACCACTTCGTGTTTTAGCAGTTAAGATTGGTTATAAAAAGATGATTAAAAAAACTGGTTGGAATTAAGGAGAACTTAAATGAAATATAAAGATTTGATAAGCAAAATGACGCTTGAAGAAAAAGCGTTATTAACATCCGGAAAAGACTTCTGGCAAACTATGGACTATAAGAGATTAGGAATCCCTTCAATATTCTTATCCGATGGTCCACATGGAATGCGTAAACAAGCCGCTGCAGCGGATCACTTAGGACTTAACGCTTCTATTCCTGCCACTTGTTTCCCAACTGCCGCAACGATGGCAAACTCATGGGATGTTGCATTAGGGGAAAAATTAGGTACACTTCTTGGTGAAGAAGCTGTATCACAAAAAGTAAATGTTGTTTTAGGTCCAGGAACAAATATGAAAAGAAGTCCACTTTGTGGAAGAAACTTTGAATATTTCTCTGAAGATCCATATTTAGCAGGTAAAATGGCTGCGGGTTATATTCGTGGTATTCAAAGCAATGGCATTGCAAGTTGTGTTAAACACTTCGCTTGTAACAACCAAGAAGAAAATCGTATGACTCTTGATTCTGTTCTTGATGAAAGAACATTCCGTGAAATTTATTTAACCGCTTTTGAAATTGCTATTAAAGAAGGCAAAGCTAAAACTATTATGTCTGCTTATAACTTAATTAATGGTACTTTTGCTAATGAAAATCCACACTTATTAAAAGAAATTCTTCGTGATGAATGGGGATTTAATGGCGTTGTCGTAACCGACTGGGGCGGAGATAATGATCGTGTATTAGGTCTTAAAGCCGGCAACGAACTTGAAATGCCTGGCGCATGTGGCGATACCGCTAAAGATATTATCGAAGCTGTTAAAAATGGCACATTAGATGAAAAAGTATTAGATGAGAACGTTGATCGTTTATTAACTTTAATTTTTGATACTGAAGAAGTATTTAAAGTAGAACATAAGCCATTTGATGTGGAAGAACATCATAAGTTCGCCCAATTAGCGGCATCTGAAAGTGCAGTTCTTCTTAAAAATGATAATCACTTATTACCATTAACTCCAAAAACAAAAGTTGCTTTAATTGGTGACTTCTTATATCAACCTCGTTATCAAGGTGCTGGTTCCTCTGTTGTTAATCCAACAAAGTTAGAAAAACACTTAGAGCATTTAAAAGATATTGATTTAGAAATCGTTGGACATTGCAAAGGATTTAATCGTTTTGGTAAAAAACATAACGGCCACTTAAAACGCGCGATTGAAATTGCTAAAAAGGCTGATGTTATTATTTGTCACTTGGGTTTAGATGAAGTTACTGAAGCTGAAGGTTTAGACCGCAAGAATATGAAACTTCCAGAAAATCAAATTCGTTTAATTAAAGAATTAAAGAAACTTGGTAAAAAGATTGTTGTTGTATTAACTTGTGGTTCTTCTCTTGAATTAGATATCGCTGATGATGTTGACGCTATCTTACATATGTATTTAGCAGGCCAAGGTGGCGTTACTGCTACATGGAATATTATTACTGGTAAAGTTAATCCATCTGGTAAATTAAGCGAAACTTATCCATATCACTTTGAAGATATTGCTTCTAGTGATAATTTCCCAAGCCATACAAGAACAATTGAATATCGCGAAGGATTAGAAATCGGTTATCGTTATTTTGATACTGCTGGTGTAAAAGTACGTTACCCATTTGGTTATGGTTTATCTTATACCACATTTGAATATTCAAATTTAAAAGTAACTGAAAAAGGTGTTACTTTCGATATTGAAAATACTGGCGACGTTGATGGAAAAGAAATTGCTCAATTATATATTTCTTTACCAGAATCAAAAATAATTCGTGTTAAGAAAGAATTAAAAGGATTTATCAAAGTTCCTTTAAAAGCTCACGAAAAGAAAACTGTCTCTATTGACTTTGATGATAAAACATTTAGATACTTCAACACTCTCACAAACAAATGGGAAATTGAAGGCGGAAAATATGATGTCTTAATCGGTGCATCTAGTGAAGATATTCGTTTAACTGGTTCTATTGAAGTTAAAGGTACCACTACTAAATATCCATATGACTTAAAAGACTTACCTACTTACGCTAGTGGTAAAGTAAGAAATGTTCCAGATAAAGAATTTGCTTTATTACTTGGAAGAGATATTCCTTCTACCGAATTACCATTCATAAACAAGCGCAAAAACCGTTTAATTGTGGATTATAACACCACTGTTAAAGAATTAAAATACGCTAAAGGATGGACAGGAAGATTATTTGCTGGAGCAATTAATTTTGCTGTAAACTTCTTAAGATTCTTTGGCAATAAAACAACCGCTAATACATTAATCATGGGTGTTGTACATCAACCAATGCGTGGCTTATCACGTATGACTGGCGGAGCAATACACTGGAAACAATTAGATGGCTTAATTATGATGTTTAATGGTCACTTCTTTAAAGGATTACATAAATTCAATAAAGAAGGTCGAATCATAAAAAAAGAAATGAAACAAAAAAAGAAAGAAGAAAAAGAAGTTAAGTAGTTTTTAAAAGTGAAACCCATACGAGTTTCACTTTTTTAATACCTTATTACTTCAACATTATAAATTTTATTTTTCTTAGTAGAAAGCACTATGCTTTTAGGAATGTAAATTCTTTTTAAATGTGTTTGAAACTTAAATGCACTTTCGCATATTTTTTTTATATCTTTATCTACTTTATATTCTTCATCTTTTTTATCATTAGGATAAGCGATTAATGTCATACTTTTTTTATCAATTAAAACATTATCACGTGTTTCAAAATAAGGATTTTTATCATCAACATAAATATATCTTAAATTACAATATTGCATAAATGTTCCATTAGAAAAACCTTTAACATCTTTACCTAATATAAGTATTCTTGCATTAGAATCATCAAATACAAAAAAGTTAATATAGTCACAATTTAAAATAACCGCAACAGTGCTATATCGCATAGCAAATAAGCCTTCATCAGCGGATGTTGGCTTATTTTTATTGGCATAATCGATATATTCTAATCCTCGTTTTTTATTTTTAATATCTTCAATATATAAATAATCATCTGACTCATTAATTCGAAGTTCTGATTTATCGTATGATATAAGTCCTAAATATACTTGTTTAGCAAATTTAAATATTTTAAATAATTGAGCATCTTCTAATAAATCTTTCTTATCAAACGCATCATAACCACAAGTACATTTACTAGGAAATGTTTCATATTCTTTTAAACAAATTGGGCAATATTTATTTTCCATTATTTAGTTCTCCAATTAAAATTATTTATGATATGTTTCATGATTATTAATTTTAAACGCTCGATAAATTTGTTCTAAAATTAATATTCTTACCATTTGATGCGTAAAGGTAAATTTAGATAATATGATTCTTTCATTTGCTCTTTGTCTAATATTCTCACCAAGTCCTAATGATCCACCTATAACAAATGTAATAGTACTTTTCCCATTAGTAAAAAGTTTATCTAAATGATTAGCAAATGATATAGAATCATATTCATTGGCTTTATGTAAATCTAGAAGGATAACATATTCATTATCTTTAATTGTAGATAATATCTTGCTTCCTTCTTTTTCTTTTATTTGTTGATCTAAAGTAGCATTGCTATTTTTAGCAATTGGTTCATCAGAAACTTCAATAATTTCAATATTAGTATAAGCAGATAATCTTTTTTCATATTCGCTTATTGCTGATTTAAAATATTGTTCTTTTATTTTACCAACTGCAACAATTTTGATTTTCATAATGATACTTTTTCTCCGCCGGTAACCATTTCTCTTTGTTTAGCGGCAATAATACGGATTTTAGAAATATTTCCTAATTTCTTAGTTAATATCTCATTATAAGTACTTAAAGCAAGTTCAGGAGTATTAGCTTCTTCCGACAAATGCATAAGCACTATTTCTTTAGTGTTTTCTCCAATAATCTCTGACATATACATTGCAGAATCTTCATTAGATAAGTGACCCTCGTCGCCTAAAATACGCATAATTAAATATGCTGGTCTACTTGTTTCAAATAATTTTTTGACATTATGATTGCTTTCAATACAAATATAATCCGGATTTTGCATATATTTTAAATTTCTTTCTGAAATATATCCTGTATCAGTCATATAAATTAATTTTTGATTATCTGCTTCAATAACAAAACCAATTGGATTTTTAGCATCATGTGATGTTGCTAAAATCGTTATATCAAAACCCGCGATATTATACTTTTTATAAAGTTCTAAGACATTTGTATCTGGCACTTCATACGTTCCTAAAGCACTATAAATTTTCTCATTAGGAAATGAAGAAGCACACTTTATATGATCACAATGTTCATGAGTTATTAAAAGTGCTTCAATATCTTCCGTATTAATGTGCGTATCTTTTAGTTGTTCTTTTAAATATTTATTAGTAACACCCATATCAATTTGTATTAAGTGTCCAGAATTTGATTCAATAATTGTGGCATTACCTTTTGAGCCACTTGCAACGACATAAAATTTCATAAACTATTTTCCTTCTGGCTTAATATCGTTTAAGTCTCCTTCAAGATGACCTTCTTGCATTGCACGAATTCTTTCAAGTTGTTCTTGACTCAAATCTGAGAATTGTGAATAAGATTTTTGAAATAACAAAATCATATCACCGGTTTGACCATTTCTATTTTTAGCTAAATTTAATTTAACTAATGTATTAACAGTTGGTGATGATGCTTTTTCTTTTTCTTCTTGTTCTTCAGATTTTGCTTCACTTTGTTGTGTTTTTTTCTTTTTAATGCCTTCAGGACTTAATAACATAATCATATCGGCATCTTGCTCGATAGCGCCACTTTCACGTAAGTCTGACATTACTGGTTCTTTATTATCACGTTTTTCAACATCACGTGATAATTGACATAATACAACAACAGGTACTTTTAAAGAACGGGCTAAATCCTTGATTTTACGTGAGAAATCTGATACTTCTAATTGTCGATTAAAATCACCTTTAGGTTTATCTCCTGAAGTAATTAAACCAATATAATCAATTAAAACCATTGCTAAGTCATTATGACTATTTTGTAATTTTTTAGCCTTTGCTAATAAGTCTGACATCTTAATAGATGGAGTATCATCAATATACATTTTTAAAGAAGCTAAACGACGTGAAGCATCTTTAATTCTAATTCGTTCCTCTTTATTTAAATAAGAGGTTGTAATTTTATTTAATTCTACACCAGATTCAATAGCAAGTAATCTTCTTGCTAAAAGTTCTCCTGACATTTCAAGAGAAAAGAACGCTACAGTTTTTTTAGTGCTTTTTGCCGCAGTTAAAGCAAAATTAAGGGCTAATGCTGTTTTACCAACAGATGGTCGGGCGGCTAAAACAATCATATTCTCTCTTTGGAAACCATTACTCCATTTATTTAATAATTTAAAGCCTGTTGTAATACCAATTAAATGATCATCAGAAGTTTCTTTATAAGTATCTAAGTCTTGATTTACTCTTTCAATATATTCACTTAATCCTACGAATTCTGCAACACGACGTTGTTCAACAATACGAGCAATATCATCACCGGCATGAGCAACGAAATCAGAAACAGTTCCATCAATTCCTTTGTTATATGTTTCTTTAATATTATCCATTGTAACTAAAAGAGTACGTAAAACTGTACAATCTTTAACAATTTTAATATAGTGCTCTAAACTAGTTAAACCAACCGCGTTTTCACATAAATCTTTTAAAAAGTCAACGCCACCAATTAAGTCTTGTTTTTTCATGTTTTCTAATTCATTATAAACTGTGACAACATCGACTTTTTGTCTTGTGTTATTTAACCTTTTAATAGCGTTAAAAACAAGTCGATTAGCGACATTTTTTTCATAAAAATCATCTTCAATTAAGGAGCCCATACAAGTAGTAAGTGCTTCTTCTGAAATTAGCATTGCTCCAAGCAAAGATTTCTCAACAAATTCATCATTAGGTAATTTATACTCCACACTAGTCACCTACTTTGCTTCACTAACATGTACTTTAATTTCCGCAACAACGCCTTTATATAGTTCGTTTTTTAAAATAGTTACTCCTAAAGTATTTACTGTTTCTTTATCGACAAATTTTCTTTTATCGATAGTTATTCCATAACTTGTTTTAAGTTTTTCTACAACTTGTTTAGAAGATACAGAGCCAAACAATTTACCATCTTTTCCTGTTTTGCAAGTAAATTCAAGAGTAATTGTTTTTAATTTTTCTTTTAATTCTTCAGCTTCTTTACGATTCTTTTCATCTAAGATACGTGCATCTTCTTTTTGCTTATCTAATATTTCAACGCTACGTTTTGTCGCGTTAACTCCTAAACGTTTAGGTAACAAAAAGTTATTAGCGTAGCCATCACTTACTTCAATAGTTTGGCCTTTTTTACCAACATTTTTAACATCTTGCAATAAAATAACTTTCATATTAAGTCCTCCTATTTCACTGTTCTTACATAATTTATGTATTGATCTAATGTTTCTAGTAATTTAGTGTTAACTTCATCAATAGTGCTATTATCAAATTTAGCGGCCGCCATTGTAAAGTGTCCGCCACCACCAATTTTTTCCATTAATGATTGAACGTTAATGGTACCATCGCTTCGTGCGGATACTTTGACTTCTTTTTCACCAGTTCTACCAATAACAAAGCAAGCATTAACACCTTTAATTTGTAATGTTTGGTTTGCAACTTTAGCTAATGTTGCACCTTCAATAATATCTTTTTGATCTGCTAATGAAACTACAACACCTAAATAAGGAGTTGTTGAATTCGACATAATCTTTGTTTTTAAAGCATATTCTTCAAATTCATCTTTCAAGAAATCATCAGCTTGAGTATTATCAGCGCCATATTCTTTTAAGGTCATACATGCTTCAAATGTACGCATACCCGCTGTCTTAGCTCTAAAGAAATTAGTATCTAAGTAAATACCAGCAAGCATAAATGTTGCATAAGCAGAAGGCAATTCCATCTTTGGATTAACACTAGCAAATCTAATTAATTCGGAAACTAATTCACTTGCTGATGACGCTGAAGGTTCAATATATGTAAATATTGGTGATTCAATAAATTCTTCGGCACGGCGGTGGTGATCCACAACTGCAACTTTAGTAGCTTCTTCTAATAACTTTGGACATAAAGTCATTGATGGTCTATGAACATCAGTAACAATTACTAAAGTATTAGATTTAAGTTTATCCATAACATCATGTGGTGATATCATAATTCGGTTAATATCATCACGGGAGAATAAAGTTGTAACTGCATTCTTTGTTTTTGATTCTACGGATTTAGGATCGAATACAACAGAAGCAGGTTTATTTAAATTATCACAAATTGCTTTTAATCCTAAACTGCTTCCCATTGAGTCTAAATCACTTTCTTTATGGCCCATAATAATAACATTAGATGCTGCTTTAATTAGGCCCACTAATGAGTCAGCCATAACACGAGCTTTAACTTTATTATGTCTTTCTTGAGCTTCAGATTTTCCGCCAAAGAAAGCTAATTCTTCACCATATTTAGAAACAACCACTTGGTCTCCACCACGAGACATAGCAATATCAATTGCTGATACTGCCATTTCATTAATTTTCACAACATCAAAGTATCCATGGGCAAAACCCATTGATAAAGTTAATGGCGTTTCTTCTTTAGCATTTAATTCACGTACTTTATCTAAAACAGAGAATTGATCAACATCACGAACAATTTCAAAATCTTTATAAGCCATAAATGCCATATAAGCATCAGTACGATATTTTCTTAATAAAATATTATGTTTAGTAGCAAAATCATTAATTGCTTTACGAACATTAGCAACTTGATCAGAGTTTTCATCAATATTGATAGAAACATCAGAATAGTTATCAAGCATGATAATACCAATAACTGGTGCTTGTTCTTGAGAATATGTATAGAAAGATTCCGCTGCAGTAATATCTTTAAAAATAAATAATCCCGCATCATGAAGATTTTTTACTTCATAGAAGCGTCCATTAATTTCGATTTTTACTGTAGCCTCATCATTCTTATTATCTTTAAGATCTTTTAATGATGGTTGCCAATCATAAATGTTACTATCCATTACATTTATTTGTCGTTCTGAAAATAATTCATTAGTCCAAATAATAGTATCAGCTTCATCAACAACTAATAAACCAATCATACCAAAATTGTACGCCTCTTGGACGTCTGATCCAATGATACTAGCAGCTTTTAAGTCTGTAGAATATCTCTTTCTTGTAACAATAAAGAATATCACTAAATATGTAATGGCATTAACTAATATAATGACAAGTAAAGCAATACACATAATCGTAATAGTTATGTAGCTTTGTAATTGCCACACATTATATTTCCAAAGCACAAAAAAGGCCACTACTAAGAGTAGTTGTATAAGTAAAGATACAAGGCATCTAAACTTTAACGATTTAATTGTTTTTAACATATAACCACCTCAATATCATTTATTATACAATAAATAAATGATAAATTGTTAAACAAGTTTTTTAATCACACAAAAATATTATCGATTTTTGTATAATTATCTTATTCTTAAGCCTATTAATAATATTAAAACTATGACAAAAAGCCACTTTTTAGCATTGATTTATCTTAATAAGCGATATCTATAATTGAATATTGAATCCAAAAATCCAAGCACAACTAAAGCAATTGGAAATATAAACATACCAATTAAAGGTAAAATCAATAAATATCTTTTATTAATTTTGGAAAAATAAAGACTACAAAGTACCAACGCTTCCATTAAATATGCAAGCATTAAAATAACAAATATATTTAATCCGATTGTTACTATAACTTGTACAAATCCAAAAGTTTCATATTCAACAATTGAATTGATAAAAAATAGGCTAATAAGTGATATAGGGAAAACAATATACGTTACTAATTTAGGAACAGCAATATTTAAAGATAATACAAATGCCCCTAATTGAATTTTTAATAGTTTTTCTGAAACTAAGGAAATAACAAAATATGTTAAAATTGCTTCAATTATACTTGTTACTACGATAGTTGCGGGTATAACACTCACCAATAACATTGTTAAGGCTTTAGACATCCAATCGCTAATTGTAATGATTTTTGATAACATTGTGACCATTTCATTAGCTAATGCTGTTGTGTCTTCAATGATTGTATAGCCAAATAGTGCTTTAGAGAAAATTACAGTTGTTAAAACATTAACTAGTAATGATCCTAAAAACATAACGCCCATTTTTAAACTCAACTTAGGAGTTTTCCATTTTAAAACAAAAGAATAAATAATAGCAACAAGTGCAGAAGGTAGTACATATAGTAAACCCACTAACATATTAATTAATATTCCAATTAAAATAGTTGCAACTGCGGGAATTATTGCTTTTTTCCAATCGTATTTAAGCCCATAAATCGCAATCGGAACAGGCAAAATAAAAGTTAATCCACTAACAATGGCTCCACCAGTTAAGTTACTAATTAATAACAATACACCCATAAGTGCGGTAACCATTGCCGCATCAGTAATATATCGAACTTTTTTCATAGTGATTCCCTTTCTAAATTTTTTTACAAAAACATAATCATATATATTGGAAATGTTATTAAATTATCCTTTTCTACTATTATATTTTCATTTCCAAATATTAATCCTTTTTTTAGATTATATGGTTCTTTAACTAATTTTGGAATAGCTTTAAAATTGTATTGATCATCACCTGATTTAATCTCTATTGGAAGAATAGTCAAATTATCGTAATCATTAATTAAAAAATCAACTTCGCCAACTTTTTTACTATCAAAATAATATAATTCGTGTCCATGTGCTGATAATTCCATAGCGCATGCTGTTTCATAAACACTTCCAAGATTTACATTAACATCATTTTTTAAAATTGCATTAATATTATTTTTATATAACAAATTTGATAAAATACCAACATCATTATAGTAAAGTTTTATTAAATTTTTACTTATTGATTCTGTTAATGGGTAAATAGGATTTAATATAGCTTTTACACCAAGAGAAATACCAGAGCTTATTAAGTAATCAAATTCATTTTCATATCTTTTTAAATTTGCATTTTTGATATCTTCAATATTTTTAAATATAATCCTTTTAACTTTGTTTTCCATATAAGATGGCAAATAATCATATATAGTTTTTATTTTAAGTTTGTGTTCTTCATCATATTTAGATGCATCGTCTTTATAATAACCATATATATCATTTTGCACATTTCTCATCTTTGCAACATTTTGATTAATAACAAACTCTTTTACCGCATCTGGTAATCCGCCGCAAATTAAATATTCCTTAAATCTATTTAACATAAGATTATGAATAGACTCTTTAACTTGTTTTTTATTTTCATAGCAGTCTTTTAAGTGCTTTATTACTTCATCACTTGTGCCATTAGCCAAAAGAAACTCTTCAAAATCCATAGGATACATTTTAACTTCTTCTATGCTTCCCATAGGAATAAATTCATGTTTTAAGGTTATTCCTAATAAAGACCCACTAGCAATATATCTAAATTTATTATCTTTTTTTAATGGCTTTAATAAAGTTAATAAGCGAGGATAAACTTGTATTTCATCAATAAAAACAATAGTGTCTTTAACATCATTGATTTTTTCACCATAAAGAGCGCTTAATTGTAAATAAAAATCTTTTGTAGTTTTAATATCTTTAAAATATTCATCACCATCTCTATCTTCTTGCATATTTATTTCAATGTAGTTCTTAAAATATGCTTGAGCCGTTTCTCTAATGATAAAACTTTTACCGATTTGTCTTGCACCAGTAACGATAATGATTCTATCATCATTGTTTTTATAATATTCATTAAGTTTCGTCTCTATCTTTCTAAAGAACATAGTTTTCATCACCTTTCAAATGCTTTTCTAATGTAATTATACATATTTTTAGTGTTTTTCCAATGATTTTAAGCTCAATTTTAAGTGTTTTTCCAAAATATTTAGGTATCTAAATAAGTGCTTTTCCAAAATTCACAAACTTTTATTAACAAAAAAAGAGGTAGCGTTTTTTTACTACCTCTAATTTTGATTTGCTTAGTTTAATAATTAAATTATTCAACTGTATATGGTAATAATGCCATATAACGAGCATTTTTGATTGCAACGGCTAATTCTCTTTGGTGTTTTGCACATGTACCAGTTGTACGACGTGGTGAAATTTTACCATTGAGTGAAATATAATGTTTTAACATTTCTACATCTTTAAAATCGATGAATTTGCCTTTGTTTTTGCAAAAATTACAGACCTTCTTACGTGGTCTCATTTTCTTATAACCCATAAAATATCCAACCTTTCTTTAAAATTAGAATGGTAAGTCATCATCAGCGATGTCTACCGTATTAAGATTTTTGTTTTCTGTTGGCACTTGGACTGTATCTTCTGGGAATACTGGATCAATTGGTGTATTTTGAACTGGTGCTGCCGCTCTTGGTTCTAAAAATTGAACAGAGTCACAAACAACTTCAAATACTGAAACATTTTTTCCTTCCTTAGATACATAAGTGCGTTGTGTTAAACGTCCTTCAACGCCAACTAGTGAACCTTTATGAGTGAATTTAGAAATAAGATCTGCTGTCTCTCTCCATGCAATACATGGAATGAAACTTGTTGATTTTTCGCCGTTAGCATTTTTACGATCATCAACGGCAACAGTGAAGGAAACAACTGAAGTATTGTTTTGAGCAGTCTTTCTTAATTCTGGGTCACGAGTCAAACGTCCAATTAAAACTACACGATTAATCATTTCGATTTTCTCCTTTATAATTTTATTAGTCTCTATCAACTACAATAATGTGACGAATAACATTAGCATCGATCTTAACTAAACGATCGAATTCCTTTGTTGCAGCTGGTTCAGCTGAAACTTTTTCAACAACGTAATAACCTTTCATTTGGTCTTTAATTTCATATGCTAAATCACGGAGACCCCATTCTTTAACATCAGTAATTGAAGCACCATTAGAAGTTAAAATGTTATTTAATTTTTCGATTTCGTTTTTACGTTCTTCTTCGCTTAATTGTGGCATAAGAATATACATAATTTCGTACTTACGCATGAGTACACCTCCCTATGGTCAATCTGGCTATTTTAAATAAATAGCAGAGAGCATTTTTGATAGCCTTCACACTATCGATAAGATTATATCTTATCACCATTTAAATGTAAAGAAATTTTAATTACAGATAATGCAAAAAATCATTTCGCTCACATAAATAATATAGTGAAGCAAAATGATTTTTCCGTTTAAATTATTAAATTAATTTTTATTGGTGGCGCTAAGTGCCTCGAGCATATTGTCTAAAGCTAGTTTTTTAATATATCTAGCTCCATATCTCTTTAATTTTTTCAAATCAACATCCAACTTCATATTATGTATTAAAGTTGTTTCATATTTATACGAAGCTTTATCAAGATATTTATTATATATTTGCACAGCTACATTTTCGTCTAAATAATCAAAGTTAACAATGAGGTTTATACGATTTAGTAGCTCTGGCCTGAAGATATTTTCTAATGCATTTCCGTTATCAAAATTATTTTTTTGTTTTACATCATTACTATCTAGATGGAATTTATTTGTGCTAATTGGATTAATGGGCGCAGCATTACATGTCATGATAAATATAACGTTTTTGCAGTCAATTATATTGTTTTTCGTATCAATAAAATATCCTTCATCAAATATATTTAAGAAAAAGTCTTGCACATCTATACACGCTTTATCAATTTCGTCTAACAATACTAATGAATTAGGATGCATCTTAATTTTCTTAATAAAAGCAGGCATTTCGTCATGATTAGAATATCCAGGTGCTGATCCAATTAATTTATTTAATGATGTCACATCTTTATATGTGGCCATATCAAGTTTAATAAAACAATCTTTTACTTTGTAGTATTCTTTAGCAATAATTCTTGCACTTTGTGTTTTTCCTACTCCACTTGGCCCAACAAATAGCATAGTTGTTAATGGCTTATCTTCTTCTATTAAACCAAACTCAATTTTAAGCATTTCTTTATAAATCTTTTCAATTGCGCTATTTTGTCCTAGAATTTCTTCTTCTAATTTTTCTTTTATTAATAATGCTTTTTTATCTTTAGAAATAGAAACGTTATAAGTTTTTTCTACCATTTTATTGATATTTTCTTTAGTTAATTCGTTTTTAGCAAGAACACAACTATTATCTAATATATCAATGGCTTTATCTGGAAAAGACATATTTGGGATAAATTCTTCCGCTACTTCTACGATGTAATTTGTAAGATTATCCGCTATTTTCAATTTATAATAATCTTCATAAATTGGTTTTAAAGTATTTAATATATTTAATGTTTCATCTTTATTAGATGGATCTACATAAATAATTTGAAATCTTCTATTTAAAGCTTTATCTTTTTCAAAAATAGTATGGTATTCATCTACTGTGGTTGCGCCAATGATTTGGATATCTCCTCTAGATAAATATGGTTTTAAGATATTACTTGCGTCAATTGCGCCTTCTGCTCCACCCGCTTTAATAATATTATGAATTTCATCAATAAATATAATTGCGTTACCATCATCAGATACGTTTTTAATTATTTTCTTTAATTTTTCTTCAAATTCTCCACGGTATTTTGTTCCACCGACGACAGAAGAAATATCTAATTCATATATTCTTTTCCCTTCAAGTCCTGGGATTTTATTTTTCGAAAGTAGTTGAGCTAATTCTTCCACAATTGCGGTTTTTCCTACACCAGGATTACCTACTAAAATAGCATTAGGTTTATTCCTTCTTTTTAAAGCCATAACAAGTTGTTGTAATTCATTACTTCTTCCAATAAGAGGATCTTTTTTTATATTTGATAAATCATGCAAATCAATAATTCTATCTAACTCACTATGTCTTCTTTGATTTTTAATAACCAGTGCTAACAACATATTAATATCAACTTTGTTATTAACAAATATTTCACGGCAAATACCATTTAAGTTCTTTAAAAATACTATTTCCATGACATTAATGCTTACTTTATCTTCTTTAAATTCTCTACTTTCTTTTTGTGATTCATCGATTAATTTTTTAAAGTTATCATCATACTCCATAAAGAAAATATCGTTCTTTTTTATTGTATCAAAAGCTTTAATATCACTAATAACACTTTTAAAAGTAATACGATATTTTTTTAAAGCAATTGTTAAAATATTATCTGGTATTTTTAATATAGCAAGCAAAAAATGCTCGCATCCTATCGATGTGTGTGATAAATCAAAAGATAACGATTCCGCCGAAGAAATAATTCTTTGTGCTTCTAGACTAAATTTTTCAAGCATATTTTCTCTCCTAACATAATTTTATGTTAATACTCTATAATTTTTGCCTAGATATTTGTTTTTATACTTTTATTAATCTATTTAACTTTCTTTACCGGTCTTATATATTTCCAAAAACGTTTTGTATCATGATAGAAATAGAAAACACGCCCTTGTGTTAGATCTAGTTCATAGCCACTACTCTTATAATCAAAATCTTTCATTGCCTTTTCAATTTTTGCTTCTACCAATGCATTTTCTTTTTCAAAATCAAATGGGCCATGTTCAAAAACTATATATTCACCTTCTGGGACAACCATCATTTGCATTTGAGAAGGTATATCACCATCATAATTTAAAGGTAGTCTTATCCCATAAGCTTCCGCTAGAGGAATATCCCAACTACAAATTCTTCCATTTGGTTCATTAATAAATGTCATAATTTGTCCGCTGCTAGCATCGCTCTCGTTTCCACCAATATCATCTAATTTACCTTTAATACTATCAAGTAGACCGCATATTGTAGCGCAGTCTTGACCTTTAATTTTACTTTGCTTATTCCAAAAATCACAATAACCGATACTTTCATAATTTCTGATATGTAAAAATTTATGTGCTGGAATTGTCACAAAATACACTTTAATATCATTTGCTTCTCTAACCATACTTTTCTCCTTAGTTTCTAATAAATAGCAATCAAAAGGCCTAATTATTGTGCGCAAAACAACACAAGTAGGGTTATTACGATATTCACTTGGTGTTTTATCGTACGCATTTTTAAAAGCACGGGTAAAAGCTTCATGTGATGAAAAACCATATTTAACAGCAATACTTAATAAACTCTGATTAGTATCTCTAACATCTTTTAAAGCAAAAGCTAGCTTACGATATCTTAAATAGTCTCTTAAAGACATACCGGATATTTTTTTAAATTTTCTTGAAACATAAAATTCTGAATAGCCCAAATATTTGGATAAATCTTTTAATGTTAAAGAGGCGTCATTTTGTATATTAATGTTTTCATCAATTCTTAAAATAATGTCCTGAATACTTTTGTCCCATTCTTTCATGATTTTCTCCTTTGATTGACACATCTTAATTATAGATAGTTATTAATTATTTACTTGATTTGGATTGCAAAGTTTTATCTATTTGGCGTTTTTATACGATATTAATATATGACAAGGTGCAAATATCAAAGAAAATATAATTAATAGAATTGATCTTATCATCACTCCACTATAAAGGAATAGAATTGACGGTATTATTGATAGTAATAATGCACGGAAAATGCTTGGTTTTTTAAAACAAATCGCCCATATTAAGCAATATAAAGTAACTAAAATAGAATCCACGATAAGATATAATATCAATCCATTATTAAAATAAAAGCCAAAATAAGTTTTCGGAATATTAAAAATCATAAATATAAAAGAGCCAAATCTTCCGATTTGTTCAAAGAGTTCAACAAATTTATTATTGTATTTATTCACAAAGCCCTCTTTGCACTTTAAAGCAAAAACAATGTTTGGAATCATAATAATTATGATAAATATTAATCCATAAATATTAAACCAATTCATAAGTTGTCCCCAATAATTTAAATTTTAAATCCACCATTCTGGTGTTAAATCACCTAATGTTACTATTTTACATTTTTCATAATCCAACATGATTTCAATCTTTTTATAATCACTCGGCATTAATTGGCTCATAAGTTCTCGACATGCTCCACAAGGAGGAATTACTTTACCTTCAGAGTTTATTGCTATAATTTTTTTAATCTTATACTCGCCATTAGTAATCATATTAAATATTGCATTACGTTCAGCACAAATCCCTAAACTGCATGCACTATCAACACAGACACCAACATATATCTTTCCTGATTCAGTTTCAATTGCGGCGCTCACCCCACCAGCTTCAATAATGCTAGAAACCTTACGTGGATTAAGTACTTTTTTTGCAGCATTATATAGTTCATTCCATATTTGTTCCATATGAATTCACCTATTTTTTAAAGAAATGGAAGTCACAGCAATCTCCACCATATCCTACAGTCTTAGTTCTTGAAAATCCCATTTTATTTAGTCCGCCATAAGTAACATCATCAACATCACAAAATAAGCGACATAAATGAGCGCAACCGTTTTCTACACACGCTGTATGCCAAAGACATTTAGTAATGGTTACATCAAAATAATCTTTGCAACATTTTTGTTTATTCTCTTGTAAATCTGTTTTACGCATAAATTTAAGGAAAATTTTACTATATAAGAAATAAAATCCTGGCACTTTCTCCATCTTTTTCATTTGTGCGTGTTTTGGTGCTGCTATTTTTTCTAACATATATTTGCGTATATATTCGTATGATGCTTCTTCTGATAATTCTTCTTTTAAAAACACTTTATATAAAGCAATACGTGGTAATATTGTTTGAGTTAATGTCTTCATTTGATTTTTAGATTTATCTTTAGTATTTTGTATTATTTCATTAAATAATTTATCTTGTTTTTCAAATAACTCATTTCCTTTTTCATTACCAAATTCTTCTATTAAAAATATTTTAATTTGTTTTTGTTGCTTTATTTTCATGTTAGGCACCTCTCTTTAAATATTTAATTTTTAAAATTTAAATTAACTATTAAAATTCTATTCTGTATATAAATTATAACATTTATATAAAATATCTATTAACTCTTTTTGACTAGTTCCTCTTATTCCTAACAATTTCAAATCTACTTCTTCATTAGCTATTTCAGATAAAAAAGTTTTCATATCGTTTTCCACTTCTGTATTAAGCAATTGCTTTGTATCTGGGCTTATTAATTGAGCTAATCGAAAGATATCGTTTTTATGTTTCTTTATATTTTTGCTATCAACGTGCTCTCCATTATTTTTACGTTTTTTTAAGTCTAGCCAAGCTTTTGCTTTAAAAGCAATTAAACAAGTTGGGCTTAAAACTGGCATATCATCAATCAATGTACGTCCATTTTTTAATAATTCATAATATGATTCATTTAAAAGAATTGCAGATAAACTAGATATTTCTTCATCTATTGGAAGCGGAGTAAGAATTGCCTCATCTTTTATAACAAAGTTCGGTTTTTTAGAAAACAATTCAATCATGTACGGATATTCATTATTTTTAGGATTGGTAAAGCGATAAAATTGTGTTCCACCTGTACTTTTATTTAAATGTTTATATTCAGCATCTTTGATATATTTCCAAAATGCTTTTCCAAACTCTGCTGTTAAAGATTCTACAATTAGCACTATATCTATATCCTTTGTTGCGCGAAAAGGCAATGCTTCATTTTCCATAATCAAATCACATGCAGTTCCGCCAATTATTACATACTGATTTTCAAATCCTTTAAACTTTTTTCGAAATCCTTCAAGTCCATTAATCATTATTTAACAATCTCCTTTTTTGTAAATATTCTACTGCTTCTTCAATTCTTTCGTCGTTAGTATTTTTAAAAGACAAAATAACGGAAATATCATCAGCGCTATCATCATTAGAGAATTGCTTTGGATTATATGCCCATATTTCAAGTTTAACTTGCTTATTAGGATCTATCAATTCATCATTTAAATCTTTTTTATTATAATCCTTTTCGCTTATTGCATAAGTAATAAGTTTGCTTGCGTTTAACATCGTTTTTTTAGACAAAGCAGTTTCCCCGGCAAAAATCATATTTTTATCAACCTGTGTTTTATCTATATAACCAGTTGATATAATAGGTGTAGATAAATATGCTTTGGCTTTTTCAAGCAATTCTAATCTATCATATTTTGATTCTATAAACTTATTTACCCCTGTCTTACCAGTAACAAATAGGCCGCTATCTTCTAATTGCCTTACAGCTCTAGTAAGTGTCATTGCGGAAAACGGAAATGCTTTGCTTGCCTCAGAAATATATAGTCTTTTTTCATTATTATATAAGTAATATATAAATAATTGCTGGGTTGAATAAAAAAACTTTTCACTTGATTTACTTGCTTTACTTTCTTCCATAAGTATTGTTCCTATAAATGGTAAAAAAGCCTGCTTTTCAGTAATAAAAGGTAGATTGTTTTCGATAAATGCTTTCCTACGATATTCAGATATGTTTTTGAGCATAAACACAACAGGTATATCTTCAATTTTTCTAATTTTTTCTATTTGTTTTTGTAGTGTTGGAATACTATGAAGCTCATATAGTGGTTGTAGCATTATGCAACGCACTGTTTTTAAGTTTGCTACATAAAAATCATAACTATTTAAAATATAAATAGGTAAGGATTTCTTCTTATTCCATGGCTCATATTTTATTTGTATTCCAAATATATTCGTTAGCATATTTGTTCTCCTTTTAACTTAATTATTTTCATTTTAACTTAATTTAAGTTAAAAGTCAAATTTTTAAGTTAAAAGCACGTATAATAATCTAGTATTAATATAAGTTTAATAAAAAAACGCATAATTTATCAAAATCAATTGAGACTATTTATGCGTTTTATTAATTTATATTTTATTTATCTAATGGTTTCATTGTTGGGAAAAGAATTACTTCTCTAATAGATGTTTGTTCGGTTAAGAACATTACTAATCTATCAATACCAATACCAACACCGCCACAAGGTGGCATACCATATTCAAGGGATTCAAGGAAATCAACATCCATTTGACTTGCTTCATCATTTCCATTTTCTCTTTCTTTCATTTGTTCAACGAATCTATTTCTTTGATCGATTGGATCATTTAATTCTGTATATGCATTAGCGAATTCATGTCCGCCAATATAAAGTTCAAATCTTTGAACAAAACGTGGGTCAGTTGTATCAATCTTTGTTAAAGGAGAAATTTCAACTGGATGTCCACATAAGAATGTAGGTTGAATTAATTTTTCCTCACAGAATTTTTCAAAGAAAGCATTAATAATATGTCCTACAGTAAAGTGTTTTTCAACTTCTACACCTTTTTCTTTAGCTAAAGCAATTGCTTCTTCTAAAGAGTAATTATTATTTTTAAAATCAATGCCTGTTTCTTCTTTAATCATTTCACACATTGTAACAACTCTAAATGGTTTTGAAATATCAATTAATTCACCTTCTGGATTAAAGATATTCATAAATTCAGATTTATTAGCAACCTTTTGTGCAGCGTGTCTAATTAATCCTTCAGTAATACGCATCATTGAAGATAAATCGCCATACGCTTCGTATAATTCAATAGTGGTAAATTCAGGGTTATGAGTTCTATCCATACCTTCATTTCTAAATAATCTACCAATTTCGTATACTTTTTCAAGACCACCAACGATTAATCTCTTTAATGGTAATTCTGTAGCAATTCTTAAATAAAAATCTCTATTTAAAGCATTATGATGAGTAACGAATGGACGAGCAGTTGCGCCGCCTTGAATTGGTTGAAGCACTGGAGTTTCAACTTCAATAAATTCTAAAGAATCACAATATTCTTGTACTGCTCTAATAATTTTTGGACGAGCAATAGCAATTCTTTTAGCATCTTCATTCATTATTAAATCAACATATCTTCTTCTATAGCGTTCTTCTTTATCAGTTAAGCCATGGAATTTTTCTGGTAATGGTCTTAAGGCTTTAGTTAAGTGAGTATATTCTAAACATTTAACAGTTGGTTCGCCTGTTCTTGTTAACATCACAACACCTTTAACACCAACGATATCACCAACGTCCGCCATCTTGAATAAATCATATGTTTGTTCGCCAACATCATTAATACTAATATAAATTTGTTGTTTTCCTTTTACATCTTGAATAGAAAAGAAGCTTGCCTTTCCCATCTTACGGATAAACATAATACGACCAGCGATTGAAACATGTAAATCTAATGCTTCAGCTTCCTCATGTGTTAATCCTTCCACTTTAGCGCGAATATCACTAGAATAACATGTTCTTTCATAAGCTTGTCCAAATGGGTCGATATTTAATTCTTTTAATTTTTCTACTTTTTGTCTTCTAATTAACTCTTGGTCTGTTAATTCTCTTTCTTCCATAATTCCACCTCAAATCTTTCATATTTTAACAAATTTTAACTTGTTTTAAAAGTTATTTACCTTAATATCATCAATTATGTTTAATAAATCATTTAGGGATGTCATTTCCATAGTTAACTTAACACGATATTTTTTTAAATTAGGATATCCTTTTAAGAAATGTGGCGCAATACCTCTTAGTTCTCGAATTGCCACATCTTCACCTTTTAAATCTATTAATTTA
>CAKPJO010000011.1 GCA_934162685.1 uncultured Bacilli bacterium
CAGTAGAAATAGTACAACCTATTCCATCAAAACAGCAATCTTTAACAATTCCATTTTCAACAAGTAAAAATACATCAATATTATCAATACATGATTCTGAATTCATATTGATTTTTAAATATCTATCATCAGTTGGTGTGCGTTTATTATGAGGATGTTCATAATGATCCATAATAATTTGACGCATCATCATTGGACTAATTGAAATAGGCATCGAGGAAGTCACCTGCTTTCTTACATGCTTCAACTAAAGCATCTATATCTTCAAATGTATTATAGAAATATATACTAGCACGAACAGTAGCCACTGTACCTAAAAAATCAATCAATATTTTGGCACAATGTTGTCCTGAACGTACGCATATACCTTTAGAATTAAAATAAGTCGCAGCATCTTGGGCAAATACATCTTTAATATTAAATGTAATAATACCAGATTCTGCATTCTCGTTATATAAGATAACGTTATCAAGTTGCTTTAGCTTAGAAACAGCGTATTTTCTTAGTTCTTTTTCATGGTTTTCAATATTATCCATGCCAATGCTTTCTAAGTATTTAATCGCACTAGCTAAGCCGATTGCACCTTCAATATTTTGTGTTCCTGCTTCAAATTTAGCAGGTGGAAGTAATAAACTAACTTCTCCACACATATTAAATCTAGCATTCATTCCGCCGCCAGACATTAATGGTTCCATTTCTTTTAAAAGGTTAAATTTTCCATACATAACGCCAATGCCCGTAGGTCCACACATTTTATGTCCAGAAAATGCTAGGAAATCACAATCTAAATCTTTAACATCAACTTTAAAATGTGGAATGCTTTGTGCTCCATCACACACTAAAATTGCACCACTTTCATGAGCAATTTTAGCAATATTTTTAATATCAACAATAAAGCCAAGAACATTAGTAACTTGGGCAACCGCAATAACCTTAACTTTATCAGTCATAGCTTTTTTAACATTTTCTATTGTTAATCTTCCTTCTTTAGTTAAAGGAATGTAACGAACAATACAACCTTTTTCTTTGGCAATAGTAAACCAAGGCAAGACATTAGAGGCATGTTCTGCTTCCGTAATAAGAATTTCATCGCCTGATTGTAAAAATTTAGCATATCCATAGGCAATCATATTCAATGACATTGATGCCCCAACAGTAAAAACAACTTCATTTTTATCAGCGCCAATAAAATTTGCAACAATTGGCGTGCTTCATCATACTTTACATCAGTGGTATGGGCAATATCATAATCGCCACGATGCGTATTTGCGCAATAATTTTCGTAATAATCTTTTATTGAATCAAGCACAGCTGTTGGTTTAAAAGTAGTCGCAGCATTATCTAAATAAACAAGACGATGATTTTGCATTGTCTTATTCAAGATAGGAAAATCTTTTAAGCATTTTTCATAATCAATCATACTTATAGCCTCTTTTCAATGCCATCAACTATTTCTTGAACATATTTTTCATCTTCAAAATAGTTTGTAATTGGTTTTAAGTATCCTAATGTGATTAATTGTTTAGCATCATTTTCACTAATACCCCTTGAACATAAATAAAACATATGTTCATCATTGACTTTTCCGACAATTGCAGCATGACTTGCTTCAATATCATTTTCATCTATTTTTAAAATTGGATTTGCTTTTGCATGGCATTTTGGATCAAACACCATGATTTTAGCGGATTGATGTGTTTTAGATTTAATTGATCCATTTTTAATATGGGAAACACCTTTAAAATGCATCATCGATTCATCTTCTACAACGCCATAATTAGACATAACTCCTGTTGTGTTTTTAGCAACATGATTAAAGTTAATGTTAAATACTTTTTTATCATTGTCGGCGCCCAATGAGGCTAAATGCCATTTGCTATTAGCGTTATCTCCCAAAAGATTAAATGTCGCATTAAAATCAACATTACCTTTAACCAAATCAGCCATAGCGACAAAAGCATTAGATGACTCTTCTAAATCAAACAAATATTTGCCACAAGCATTTTGAGTCAAAGACAAAAAATTCAGTTTCAAAAATGCATTATTTTTTAAAATAAACTTTATATTTTTATTTTCGAATTCATTAATTAGAATTTTTATTTTTACATATTCATTACAAGTAATTTCAATATTTTCACTTGCTATATCTTTTAAAGTTAAGATTGAATAATTTTCTTCATTAGAAGAATTTATTGAGATATAAAAAGTATCATCTACTAATTTGCTTGTAATATTATCACTTTTTAGCAAATTATTTTCCACTTTTAACAACCTCTTTCGTTGCACAACTTCCGATTGATACATCACGCATATTAGGTTCATCTTTTTCAATCGAAATTCCTAATTCCGTTCTTATCCATTCATAACCAGTTGTATCGATTTTCTTAATAATTTCTTTTCCACCTTCAACAGCAATTTTACCATTAACCATAACCGCAACACGAGTTGGTGAAATTAAATCATATAATCTTGCATAGTGTGAAATAACTAAAAATCCTGTACCTAATTCTTGTTGTTTTCTAATAGCTTCAGAAACAGTTTGTAAAGCATCAACATCAAGTCCAGAGTCAATTTCATCAAGCATAGCAATTGTTGGATTTAATAAACGCATTTGTAAAATTTCATTACGTTTTTTCTCTCCACCAGAAAACCCTTCATTTAAAGAACGATTTGCCATATCCATTGATATTTTCATTTCTTTAGAATTAGACTCTAACATACGATAAAATTGAAATAATGTTACTGGTTTTTCGCGATGAGCATTAATACTTGCTTTTAAGAAGTCAGCATTTATTACTCCTGGAACTTCGCTAGGATATTGCATTCCTAAGAAAATACCAGCACGTGATCTTTGATCAACAGACATTGCTAAAACATCTTGTCCATCTAGTAAAACTTTTCCTTCAGTCACTGTATAACGAGGGTTACCCATTATAACGGCAAGCAATGTTGATTTACCATGTCCATTAGGGCCTAATAAAGCTACAGTTTCGTTTGTTGATACCTTTAAATTTACTCCTTTTAGAATTTCTTTTCCTTCTACATTAGCGTGTAAATTAATAATTTCTAAAGTTGGCATAAAATGTCACTCTCCTAAGATTCTTAAATCTTAATTATTTTACACCACTATAATTTTCTTAACAATGAAAACGATAAAATTTGATAAATTCGCATTAAAAAAGGCAAAGTTTCCTTTGCCCCTTAATTAGCAACCACAACCAGTCCAACATCCGTAACCGATGATGACAAGTAAAATAAATAATACAAGGATTATTGCAAAATAACTGTTATTCATAAGTTCACCTCCTCAAAGCAATTACCTTATTAGCAGCAGCCAAAGCAACCAATAATAGCAATTAAAATGAAAAGAACAAGAATGAAGGCAAAAGCGGCGCCGAAACCACCATTTTGGTATCCTAAATTTGGATTCATAAACTCTCCTCCTTTGTTTTTCACGATATATTATGCAGTTAAATAAAAAATGGTAACTGAATTTAAGAAACTTTAGTATCAAGCGCCCAAGCGTTACTGTATTTTTATAAAAATACAAATTTCAAAAGAAAAAACTTGAATTGTAGACCATTATTGTATACAATAACAATGCTATATTTATAAGGAGGACGGCTATTTATGAAAAAACGTAACCTTGTACTCGGTATGGTAGCATTCATGGTTGGTGGATTATCACTTACCGCTTGCGATCCTGTAAAAAAAGAAAAGGGTACAATTTTAACTATTAACAATGGTAGCGAAGTAGCACATGGAATTACCGTTGATGATATTTTCAACAAATATATCACTAAGTCAACCGGAATTTCTACTTACTATAATGCGATTTCAGAAGTCATCATTCGTGCTTCAATTGAAGAAACACCAGAAATCACAAAAAATGCAAAACAACGTGTCAATGAAAAGAAGGATGAAGCAAAATCTAATGCTAAAACCAATGGCACATCTTACAACGACGAACTTGATAAAATTCTTGAAAGTAATGGCGTTGAAGATTTAGATGAATTACAAGATTTATTCGTCTATGAAAAATTAAAAGAAAAAGCTCGCGATAGTTATTTCGATAACGATGGCGGCAAAGGTGAATTTGGATTACTTAAAGAATACATCACCCAAAAAGTTCCTTACCATGTTAGCCACATTTTAATTAACGTAAGTGCGGCTTCAACAGATAAAGGATACAAAGGACAAATTACTGAATCCGAGACAACAAAACTTATCGGTACTATTAAACGTTTAGCAAGAGGAAACGAAACATTCGGTTCTGTTGCTCAAAGTTTATCAGGAGACTCAAGTTCTGCTGCTAACTTCGGTGAAGGCGACATTGTTACAGTAGATACTGGCTATGTCAATGAATTCAAACTTGGATTATATGCTTTCGATGCTATTTTCAATAGTAAAGAAAAAGACGCTAATCGTTTAGAAAGTATTCATATGACCGATACTGCAACTAACTATTTCACAACCAAGAAAAATGAAAAGGCATATAAAATTGATTTTCAAGAAATCTTAGATATGGAAAAAGTTGCTTCTAAAGAAAAACTTGGCACAGGTGAAACTATTAAAGATGGAGATGCTTTCTATTATCCTAGAAACATTTACTTCAATAGTTTATTCAACTCTCACCAAGTATCATTAATTACAACTAAGAACAAAGTAGTTAATGGTGTTGAACAAAAAGCATTTAAGAGCGCAGAGGAAGTTCCAGCACTTGCAGGTTTGCTTGATGACGGCGAATATGCATTATGCAGTGGCACTAACCCAATCTTAGTTGTACGTTCTGGATCTGGCGATGGTGATTCAGGATACCAAGGTATCTTCTTTATCGTTGCAGAAAAATCAGGTTTAACAGAAAGCACTGATTCTTTAAAAGATTACTATAACTATAAATTAAGCGTTAACGATTACAACCAAAATATTGGTACTATGTATGTTAACTTTAACAAACAAGAAAATAATGAATATCGTAAACGTGCTAGTACAGTAGAAACTGCTGTTAAGAATTACGATTCATTAATCGATTCTTCTATCTTCCAATATTACTTAAACGAAGGTAAAACAAAATTCAACCTTAAGATTAATGAAGATATCAAAGTTGAAGTTCCAAAGTATGTAAATGGTAAACGCGATGGCGTTGAATATTTATCACTTGAAGACGCTATTAACCAATACCTTGCTAATACTCGTTCATATAACGAATACTCAAGCCAAAACAGTATGGAAAAAACTTGGAATGAATTTGTTGAAAGTTTACAAGTTATCGATCAATCTAGAGAAGATCGTATGTTATCAATCGGTTGTGCAAAAGCAATCAATTCCGCAAGTTCAAAAGAAGAAATCGATAATTTAACTAAGGAAGGCGGTGTTTGCAGTGCTACGAAATAAAAAGAAATTACTTGTTGTTATGGCTTCATCAATGCTTTTATTAGCAGGCTGTGACATCGAAGCAAAACCTTCATATGACAACGACTGGTTAGTTAGCGGAGATACTATTAATGGTAAAAATGCTACTAACTTAACAAACAACTTACGTACTCTTGTTTATGACAAATTATTAGATGATGGTTCAATTAATTCTGAAGTTTTAAATGAAACATTATACATCATTGCAAAACAAAAAATTGGCGATTACGACACTTTACTAAAATCAACTAAAGAAGAAGATAAGGCATTAGTTCGTAAAATCCAAGCTAGAATGGATGAAAAATTATACGCTGCTATTTCTAGTGGAAGTTATGATTACCGCAATAAGTTCAATGAAGAATTATTTGTAAAAACAATTCAACAATCATTAACTTATTCTATCGCAGATTCTAATTCTACATTCACTAAAGACTATGTATTCTTAAGCGATTCTATGGATCACCTTTACGAAGGCGGATTCAATGAAGATGGCGAACCATATACACCTGATACTAACGAACCAAACGTTGGCAAATATGTATTATCTTGTTCATATACAAAATATATGGAAGACACATACTTACCAGAAGTATATCGTGAATTATTAGTAGAAAAGTACATTAAAGATAATGAAGCCGATTCATTAGGACGTGCTGCAGGACGTAAAATTAATTACGTTGCTATTAGTGAAAGTGAAACACACCCTGAAGCTGCTGCTAACTTAGTACATGCATTCGTTGATAAGTATTTAAACAATAGTACTTCTGTTGCGGATTTATCAATCTTAGAAAAAGCATGGAAAGGTATCGATATCACAAGTAGTGATACAGAAGTAACCGAATTACTTAAGGCTGCTAATTTTGAAGAAGTTACTTCAAGTGACGCTAACATCGGTACATATTATGCAGAAACTTTATTCGGTGATATTGCTACCAACTATGGTAAGATTAACAAAGTCGAAGCATTATCTGATGCAACTCAAGAATCAGCATTTACTGGATCTGGTGCTTACTCAAAAGAAACAGGTTTAGAAATGGAAAAGAACTCTTTAAGAAAGAGAACTTTAAATGAAGATGGTTGGTATGTTAAATCTAACGATACTACTACTCTTCCTTCAACTGTAACATCTCGTTTATTCGATGTTGCTGTTGCTAATAACGTTTTCAATAATTTAAAAGGTTATAATGAAAGCAACAAAGACGTAGAAAACAAATATGTTAAATATGTTAATGGTACTTATTATTTAAAACCTTCTTCTATTGAATCTAACGCTTCTCAAAACATGGATTGTGTAATTTACGATAAAGGTACTTCTACTTATTATATTGTTCAAATCGAAGAAGCTGTAAATTCTACAAAATTAAGAAATACAGATACTAACAATGAAAAACAATATGTTGACGCTATGCGTGAAGAAGTTGTTAATGAAATGACTACTAAATATGCAAGCCGTGATACTTATAAAGAAAAAGCATTAGTTCACTACTTAAAAGAAGCAAACATCTTATTCCATGATACTGCTGTTTATAAATACTTCAAAACAACATATCCTGATGTTTGGGACGAAGACGCTAATAAATAATTTTTAAGGAGGACTATGTTCCTCCTTTTATTTTTAAGGGGATGAAATTTATGGATGATTGTATTTTTTGTAAAATAATTAAAGGAGAAATTCCTTGTGTAAAAGTATATGAAGATGATGACGTATTAGCATTTCTTGATATATCACAAACTACCAAAGGTCATACTTTAGTAATTTGTAAAGAACACTATGATTCATTTCTGTCTACACCAAAGGAACTTATGCATAAAGTGATGGATGTTGCTCAAACTATTGGGCAATCATTAATTAGAAACTTACATGCAAAAGGTGTTAATATCTTAACCAATTGTTATGGTGCGGCAGGACAAACAGTAATGCATTTCCATGTTCACGTTATACCACGTTATGCAAATAGTGATGGTCTAGTTATCGAATTTAAAGCAAATAAATTACTTGAGCAAATGTCATTACCAAGCATTGCCGATTCTATTAAAGAAGACTTATAACAAAAAAATCTCCGCTTTTGGAGATTTTTTTTGTACTTAATTTAAGTTAAGTTATTTTCTTGATTTTGGGCGATAAAAGCATCTTTCATCTAATGGATAAATCTTATTGGTAAATTTACCATCATTAATATTATTTAACGCTTTATCTAGCATATTAAGTTTAGCGTCAATATCATCAGCAAAACTCAAAATAAGTGCTTCCTTAGTCATTGGTAAAACTGGTGAGCCAAACTCTCTTTTTCCATGATGTGATAAAATCATATGTTCTAAAAGCATTGGAACTTCATTAGTAATATTAAGTGATTTTGCCATTTCTCTAATCTCTGATTGCATAATAGAAATATGACCTATTAAACGTCCTTCTGTAGTGTAAGAAGTAATAATTGGACCAGATAATTCAATGATTTTACCAAAGTCATGCATTAAAGCTCCAGCAATTAAAATATCTTTATCAATTTGATAGCCCCCTGGAATATTATCATAATTATTAGCAATAGCTAAACATAATTTAGCGCAATAAACCGAGTGAAATAAAAGTCCTGAACAATATTCGTGATGGTTTCTTGTTGCTGCAGGATGAGTTAAAAGAGGTTGATAAAACTTTTTAACTAACGCTAAAAGCAAAGCACGTACGCTTTCATCCTTTACCATGTTTACATACATTCTAAATTCTTTATCTAATTCGTTACGAGGTATTGGTGCACAAATAACAAATTGATCATAATCTATATTTGTATTATCAACTTCTTCAGCGCTTTTTATTTTGATTTGTAATTTACCATTATGGCCAATAATAGTTCCATATATATGCATTACTTTCCCAGCAGCATATAATTCCATATCATTCAGTGTTGCATCCCATTTTTTGGCTTCTATTGATCCTGTTGCGTCTTGTAAAGTAATATTTAAATATGGTGCACCATTTCCGGTAACACCTTTTGATAAACTACTTATTAAGTAATTATCATTAACTTCACTATTTTCTACCATGTCTTTAACTTTCATAATCATCATCCTTTAATTCATTACTAATTATATTATAACTGTATCCTTTTTTATATAGATAAGATATAATTCTTTGTTTTCTTTCTCTTAGGTCTTCTATATTCATATATTTGCGCTTAGCTTTATTTAAATCTTTTATTAATAATTCTTGCTCTTTAGTATCATCTTTATCTTTTACATTTGTTAAAGAGCTATTTATGATATCTTTATCAAATCCAAGCGCTAATAACTTGCTATAGATATGTTGGAGTTTATTTTGATAATTATAGTTATCAAATTTTTTTTCTAGTTTTGGTAATAAATCATTAATAATTTGTGTTTGTTCTTCATCACTATAAGAAATAGTTTTTAATATGTTTTCGTTAACTCCTTTAACAATTAAATTAGACTTGATTTTTTGCGGGCCAAATCCTTTGTCTTTATATGTATTTACATATTCATTAACGTATTGATAATCATCTATATAATGTAAGGAAAGCAATTTAGAAATAACTTGATCTACTATAGTCACATTATATTTCTTAGCTAATAATTTTCTTTTAAATTCATTTTTAGTATATGATCCTCTACTTAAAATATCATACGCTTTGCTTAATGCTTCCGCCATATTAGCGCTTTTTTTTATGTTTTTAATCGTTATATCATCTAACTCTTTATCTTTGAATAAATAATAATCTAAAATAATATCTTCATTAATTTCGATTTTTTCATCGCTTGAAAGTACTAATATAACTTTTCTTTTTTCTCTAACTATATCTTTAATTGTATTATTACCAATATTTTCTTTGGGCACGTTTATATACCTCCATAATGTTATGATAAAAATTATCAATAGAATAACGATTGCAAATATTACTAGCATTTGATAAAACTTTTTCTTTTTCTTTTAAAGATAATTTTTTCATTTTTAAAATTTTTGTTTTAAAATCAGTTTCATCCGTAAAATAAAAGCCTGTTTCATTATCGATTATAACATCAACTAGATTTTCATCATATCTTGCCAAAATCATTTTTCTTGCCGCCATCGCTTCCATAAATGTAAGTCCTTGTGTTTCAGTAATGGAAGCAGAGACAAAGGCGTCAGCAAGATGATAATATAAAGGAACATCATTTGCAGATACTGGGCCTGCAAATATTACATAATCAGTTAAATTAAGTTCATGAACTAAATTTTGTAATTCATCTAATTCTGGCCCTCCACCAACAATTAACATTTTGGTTTTTATTTTACTATCAATTAAATGTTTAAATCCTTTTATACAAATATCAATGGATTTTTCTTTAGCAATTCGGCCTAATGATAGAACCACATAATAGCCATCTAAATCATATTGCTTTTTCAATTCTTTTAATCTATCTTGATCAATATTTTCTTTTTTATATTTAGTAAAATCAATGCCTGTTGGGACAACATTAATATAAGAATCCACACCATAATCACGCATTATATCTTTTGTTTTTAAACTAGGAGATATAAATTCAGTAGTATTTTCCGCTAAATGGCGAGACAATGAACGCACCATTTTTTTGGCAAAATGATCAAACAATCCATTGCCTTTAGTTACATAATATGTATAATCTTCATACATCGTATGATACGTATATACTAAAGGTATTTTTCTTTTTTTAGCGGCAATTCGGCCTAATAAGCCAATACTTGCTTCTGTTTGTACATGAATTAAATCTAATTTCATGTCATTAATAATTTTCATTGCTTTAGAATTATAAATATTAGCAATACGATAAGAATAAAGTTTCTTTAATTCAATACCTGGTATTCTTAAAATTCGATTGGTATATTTTAATTCTTTATCAAATGGGTTAGTGCAAATAACAAAAACATTATGTCCATTATTCATTAGTGCATTAACTAAATTATATGAAGAAGTCGCAACACCATTTATTTCAGGAGGAAAAGTATCACTAAATATACCTATATTCATAAAATCAATCCTCCTTATTAATTAATATAGTATCATAAATTTTATTTATCGTTTTAATTTAATTGATCTAATAATTTTTTTACTCCTAATTCATCATTAGTGTCCGCTAGTAGATTAGCTTTTTTCTTTGTTATTTCTGTAGCATTGCCCATTGCTACATTATTAGAACATTCCTTAAACATGCTAACATCCATAATTGAATCACCAAGTGCCATTAAATTTTTTGATTTTAAATTATATTTTTTCTTTAGCAATTTAATAGCGTTCCCTTTAGTAACTTTTTTAGCGGATATTTCAATAAAAGTTGGCTTACTACGCATAACTAAAACATTTTTATATTGTTTTTTTAATATTGGGTATAATTTATCAATACTTTCCTTAGAAGATATAATCATGACTTTAATAACATTTGTAATTAAGCTTGAATCATTTAAAATTGTGGATTCAAAATTAACTAATCCTTCTTCGATTAAAGTTAATTTATTACGTTTATTTACATACCATTCAAACCCTGCAAAAATACTTAAAGATAAGTCCTCGTCTTTATATTTATTAAATATTTCTTGTGGAATATAATCTGGCATAGCTTCGATATTAATAATTTCTTTATTTCTTGTAGCAATTAATGCTCCGTTACAACAAATAATCGGAGTGTTTAATTCTAATTTATCATATATTTCGCACATACAAGCAAAATGGCGGCCACTAATGAGATAGAAAGGGTACTTATCTTTTATACGCTTAACAGCGTCTATAGTGGCTAAATTCAATTTAGAATCACTATCAATTAATGTGCCATCAATGTCACAAAAAATATTAGTCACTTTCTTTATATCTGCTTTTTTCTTAAATGGTTTAACAAGGAATCTTATAATAAAAAACATAATTGGTAATGAGCAAATCGGCGATAAGATATAACTAATACTCGGGCTCAAATGTAATACCTCTTCAAATAACCAAATGAATAGTTCTTGGCATATAAAGTTAGGTATTGAACTAATAGGATAGATTGCTAATCTTTTCCATTCCCATTTAGTTTGGAAAGAAATTTTTGCTTGTAAAGTATACGCAACTGGTAATAGCAAAACAAACACAATCAAATATGGAATATCCATATTAGGTTCTATAAGTCCTAAAGATGTTAAAAAATCAAAAGAGATTTTTGAATTCCAATTACAAGCATCAAATAATAAACGCAATAAAATAGCGCCAACCATTCCCATAAGTGTATTAAGACCACCTGCAATTAAAAAACGGAATGACTCCTTTTCATATAACTTCCAGAATAATTTTTCTATTTTTCCAAATATTGAGTTTTCATTTTTAAAAATTTTATTTGTCATACAATTCACCTTGCCTAATATAATAGCATTTTTTCACTTAGAAAAAAAGACCACCTAAGTGGCCTAATTTTTTTAACTTTATAAAACTCAATTTAGAATTTTACAGTTGGAGCTTCACGGCTTGCATCATCAACTTTAAATAATTCAGCTTCTTTGAAACTAAACATATTTGCGATAATGTTTCCTGGGAATTTTTCACGTAAATTATTATAACTTAAAACAACATCGTTATAAAATTGACGGGTATAAGCAATCTTGTCTTCGGTTTCTTTCAAAACGTTTTGTAATTCACCAAAGTTTTTGTCTGCTTTTAGTTCTGGGTATTTTTCAATAGTAAATGCAACTAATTTATTTAATTGATTAGATGCTTCAGCAGCTTTTTGAACAGATCCTTCACTTGAAGCTTCGCCATACAATTTTCTTGCATCAGCAAACTTTGTAAAAATTTCTGATTCGTGAGTTGCATAGCCTTTAACTGTTTCAACAAAATTAGGACTTAAATCAAATCTTCTTTTTAATTGAACATCAATTTGAGCCCAAGAATTTTTGACTTTGTTACGTCTGTCAACTAATTTGTTGTACATTCCAATAGCCCAGGCAACGATTGCAATAATAAGAACTACGACTAATACTGCAACACCAATTCCAATCCAACCACCAACACTAACTAACATAATTTCTTTCTCCTATCTCTTATTCGCTTAATGGAAGATTAACATATTCTTCCTTATTAGCGATACTAAGTACTTTTACGTCTTTTCCAAATGACATTGTTGCGCTTGTTACTAATTCTAAATCAGCATATATATTAGTAACTGTTGTTAAATCACTATCAGTGCCACTAATAGTACTACTATCAACTAGAACTTTAGCGTCGATATCAGCACTTGAACTAATGAAAGATGTTTTTGTAAACATAGCACTCATGTTGATATGGTCAATACCAGCAATATAAGGAAGTGCCATTGTAGACATCATTGAAGCCATTTGTGTTACTTGCTCATCAGTAGCTTCTGGATTCATTACTCGAACAAGTTGTTTAGCCATTTCACTAATTGCTAAACTTAAATTTGTCTTATTAATTTGAAGTGAAACTTCATATTTATCATTTTTATATTCTTTAAATGATATAAATGATGCGATAGTATCTTCTAATGCTTTTGTTAAAGTATCTAATTGTTCATCTGTTAAATTAGAACTATTTTTCTTTATTAACTCATTTATTTGAATTTTAATAGCTTCAATAGAATCTTCTGCCATTGTATCTTTAAAGAGTGGAAATTCAACTGATGCATCTTCTGGGAATGGGACATCTACATAGAATTTTTCTGGAACTGTAACACCAGCATTACTTGTAATAAGTGCTTGTAAATCTTCATTAGAAGCATCAACATACAAATTGCCTTCATCTAATACTGCTTGAGCACCAATATTAATAGATTCTTTATCTCCAAATGCATTTTCACCTTGAGCAGATACACTAGCGGTTCCGCTAGCTTTTAATGATGCTTTCAATCCTTCAAATGAAGTTGCAGTTGTTAATCCACTTAAAGCAACATCAAACTCGCCACTAATTTTAGCATTTAAAGCTTCGGCTACTACTTTATCTCCTTCTTGTTCATCGGTTTCATTATTGATTTTATAAGTTTCTGTAGAAACAACTATATTCAATTTATCGAGTTTTTCATTAAATCCAATTGCATCAAATGTATCAACATTATTTGTACATTCTTGCAAATATTTAATTCCAACATCATAAGCTAAGTCATTTCCATTATCAGTGGTTTCACCACATGAACATAAAGCAAACAACATAATAGGTAATAAAATTTTTATTTTTTTCATAATAAATTTCCTCCTAATAAATTTCCTCCTAATAAAATTATAATTTTATTATCACAATCTGTCAATAAATCGTTTAACGGCCACTCATATGAGTTCCACCCATACCATGAGATGATCCTCCACCAAATCCGCCGCGACCACCGCCAGAACCTCCAACTCGAGCAGCTTGTGCTTTAGCAATAGTTGTACTAGCAACCGTAAATGAATTTGCCATACGATAAGAATAATAGTTGTAGAAACTTGGATAGAAGAAGAATGTGGCATTACTACTAGTTAATTCATTTTCCATTCCAAGCGAAGAATACTTAAATCTTACTTGTTTTTCTACTTTATCAGCAATGCCAAATTCTGTTGCATAAACCATATAATGTTCCCAAACGATAATACCTGGCATTGGATAATCTTTCATATTAGAGAATTCTTCTAAGAACTTTTTAAACGCCTTCCATTTAGTAAATTCTTCATTTGCTTTTTTACTACGTCTAATAATACTTCTAGCATACACATTGATAAATATTATAAAGCCAATCGCAAACCAAATACTAAAGCCTGGAACAACTAAAGTAAATGTCGCATTAATGAAAAATTGAATTAAAATAACTACTACCATTACAATATTAAATAAGCCTGTTTTCTTAGTTGCAACATTTGCTTCAAAGAAATCATAACTTTCTGCACTTCTTTTAATGGATTCGTTAAATCTCTTGTTACAATTTTGATATTCAATTGCGTTCTTTTCTTTTTTGTTGAAGTTATCCAACTCATCTAAACTCAATTCTTGACCATTACCAACAATATTGAAGAACCAATTAATTAATTCTTGTTCGTGTGGCATTAAATCTGAAGTCGACATTTCACTATTTAATGTCATTTTATAATTTGGTTTATCATCTAGTAAAGATGCACCATTATTATCAAGAATAATATATTTTCTTCTAATTAAGTCTAGCAATGTGGCTGTGACATCATTTTTGTCTGGATCTTTAAAGCGATACAAATATCCCATAACTGCTGGGCCATAATCATTTGGTAATTCACGATAATATTCATTAAAGAACTCTGGAGTGTATTCTTTATCATACTTATTATACAAATGAATAAATGTGAAAATAGTAAAGCCTATTGATGATACAAATATGATAATTGACACAACATTAACAATATTTGCCATTCTTGTTTCGTTAGGAATTGTTACTTCTTCATATTTAATAGCATTTTCTAAATGCGCTAACTTAGAAACATTACAATATTCATTAGTAAACAAAGACTTATCAAACATTGTATTAGGTATCATGATTCTAGCTTCAATTTCTTCATTCTTTTTTAATTGTTTGCTAGTTAATGTTATTGTATAAGGATCAGTTTCGTTAGTTTCTGGATTAACAAGAGGATATGTAACTTCACCAGCTGTACCATGTCCATAAATGTAAACATCTTCACTCTTTAAATCATTTTTTAAAGTTGAAGGCAAATGGATTACACAAGTAACATTTTTAGTGGACATTTCATTACTAGAAACAAATTTAGCATTAATTTCAGCAATATCACTATAATACATTACTGCGCCCTTATAACCATATGTATATTCGATAGTACAATTAGGTCCTAAACCACTTGCGCGATATATGTATATTCTTTCTGCATTATCATAATCACTAGTTACAATATGCGAAGGATCATCTTCCCAAGTATGCGTCTTACCATCTTTAAATGAATAAGAAATTAAATCACCACGTCTATAATCATCGCCATAGTTGTTATTATCCGTACTCATAACTTCTTTGCCATTATGATCTAACACTCTAACACTTACAACACTTTCATCAAATTTTGGCTTTTGATGTTGAGAACTTCCTGATTCACTTACATTATCCGCAACTGGATTACTAGAATCTGCTGAATAAACGATATCTTTATTTATTTCATGCCACCTAGTAGTAAGTTGCATTTTTTCAGTGATTTTCATAGAACCATCTTCACTAATCCATACTTCAACATCATTTTGTGTTGTTTTACAATCACTTGGTGATATTGCGTAACTATTAGAAACAAATAAAAAATAGGCTACAGGAATAATAATACACACTAACATTGCTATTATCCCAATAAGATTTTTCTTTAAAAAATACTTCATGCATTTCTCCCCTTAATAAGTATGCAAGCACATAAATAATTATGCAATACTCGCTTATATATTAACTTATTAATAGTTAATATAGCAATAATTTTAAACAAAACTTTAGTTTTTTAGTTTTTAAATTGATTTAGTTTTTCATCATAATGATAATTAATCGTGTCTAAAAGACTATTAATTTCTTCTTTGTCTTCACCTAAATCATCGCATAATTCATCTAAAGAACTATAAAAATCTCTTAGTTTAGTATTAATTACACTCAATAAAACATAAGCATTACTTGGTAAACTTTGCATATTATCACCTAATTTCGAAATAATTATATAACAATATATTGTTATTTGTACACAAATAAAGTAAAGAAAAACATAGACCTAATTTAATAAGCCTATGTTTTAAAATTTTAAAATGATAATGTAGATTCAAAATCAAAATTAATAGTATCTAATTGAAATGTTGATTGTGATTTTGCTCCAGCATAATCATTCTCATAATAATAATTTCTTCCATCATGAGGTAACGCTAAGCCTTGAATACGAATGATATTCTCTCCTTCATTAAGTTGAACATTACGTAATTTAACATATACCCAGTTTCCCATTGCGTAACCGTAATCTCCATATCCACTTGGTGCAATCATAACTTGATTATCATTAATTTCAATTTCATTACCATTAATAAATACTTTTGCAGTTTTATTAAAAATCATATCATCAGTAATAAATTGTGTATATGATGAATCAGTTTTTGAACAACCTGTTGCTACTTTTAAAGCAATAAGTCCATTGCTACTAGCGCTAGAATTTACTTTTACTTCTACATAATCAGATTCATTTTTAAATCCTGTTACATAATTTCCATCAGTAGACACTTTTGCTAATTTTTCTACATTTTTAGCGCCACCAGTATAATCATTAGGATAATCACTTAAATTGCCATGTAAATCTTTTTTACTAACATTATAAGTGGTAACTGATTTAGTAATTTCTTCTCCACATGAACATATACCAATCATCGCATACATTGAATCTTTTGTTTCATCAACGGCATGGACATGTTCACTTACATTATCAGCATCATATAAACTGATTGTATCAAGAATTGGTGTAGATTGTGTTCCATTCACGCCAGCATCATGATATAAAGGTGTTGTAGTATTTTCAACATAAGGACATTTAGACATAATTCTTATATCATTAACACCTTTTTGGAGTTTAATATTATCTAACAAAATATAAGTCCAATTACCCATAGCAAGATAATACTCTTTGTTTTCTTTTCCTAATAATACTTGAGTGTCATCAATATTAATGCTTTCATCATTGATAAATACATCAAATACTTTATTAAATTGCATATTACCAGTAATCCAATTTTGTCCTGAACCTAATTGCGTAATATATCCTGTTGCCGCTTTTATAACAAGTTTAGCTGTTAATTCTTCTTTTGCTTCAAAAGAATTAATAACTCCTGCTCCACCATAGTTATAATTAACATATTCTCCACCAGCAGAATTTGCACCTAATTTAGTTACATTTACACTACCAGTTTTGCCACTCATAATATTTTTATAACGATTTTGTGGTGGATTATTGTTTGTACCTATTAAGTCATTACTTACAAAATCATAATAATAATTTGGTGTAACTTCTTCACTATAATCACAGCGTGTACATACCTTATTAGCGGTTTGTACACCAGGAACGCTTTCTTTTATATCTTCATACGCAAATATGTGATGTTTTGGCAAAGTAATATCTTTTAATTCTTCTAAACCAAACTCATCAGCAAAATACTTATTACAAATTGAACAATAATAATATTCGACATTACCATCTGACTCGCATGTCGGCTCAACACGTTCAACATGTTTTGACATATTATGTGTTTCGCCTTTACTAACTTCAATCGTTAATGTACAAGTTTTTGTTCCAGCTGTAAAAGTGATGGTTTTATCATCTAATGATAATCTTTCTTTTGGTGAATAATCGAAATTTTCAATTATTTCTGAGGTGCCATCAACAAAATTACCTTTTAACACAACACCCGTTGGATCAAAATATTCATGCTCTAAATATGATGTTTTAGTTGGATTTTGCGCGATTTCTATTGAAGCATATACTTTTGTTACAGAAATCGGAACATAAACAAATTTACGATTATATGTTACTTTAATTTGCTTATGTGATTCACGTAATGATGAACTAGGTGAACATCTAAATCCTTTTGTTATCGTTTTTTCTTCACCATTTTCAAACGTTGCCTTTAATTCTAATCCTTTTGAATCAAATTTTTCACCAACAACATAATTTAATTTATCAGGCATTTTAGATATTTCTAAACTTGTTGGTATTTTAACATTAATATCAATATCTAATACTACTGATTTATTCATATAGCGAATAACAATTTCTTCATCATCTTCTGTTAATTCATCCGTTGGTGAATATGTATATCCACTTGTTACTTTAGCGGTGCTTCCATTTTCATATTTAACACCTAATACTAATCCGGTTGGATCAAATAGTTCACCCGTATAATATTCTAGTTTTGTTGGATTTTCTAATACTTGCAATCTTGTAACTTTTTGATTATTAGATTTATTACAAGATATTAATCCAAGAGATAAGAATGATATAAAGACCGCCACTAAGGCTTTTGATACTTTTTTCATTATTTTTCCCCCTTAGATTTAGAAGATTTACTTTCATACTTAGTTAATTTATCTTGCAATAATCTTATTTGTAATTCTAATTCTTGATTAGTTTGAAGTAAATTATCTATTTCTTCTCTTAATTTCTTTTTAGAAATAAATTTTTTCTTTTCGTGACTTTCTTCTACAATTTCTTCTTCCACTAATTGTTTCTTTTTCATTAAGAAGAATGTCCAAGCACCTAAGCCACCAACAACTACTAAATCAATACCTACTAAAAGTGGAATCCACCACGGGAATACAGATGCTACAACAGAAATCTTATCAATATTAGTTTTAATAATATCATTAGAACTATCATGAGTTGCAGATTGATAATAAGTATTACAGAAACTAAACATAATATTTTTACACGCTTTTCGCGCTTGAGAAATAAATGTTGGATTAGAACTATTACTACTACCAAATGTTTCGCCTTTTGTTCCCATACCAGTTAAGAATATATCTTGTCCTGCATAAACACCTTGTTTCATTTTCATATAGCCACTTCCAGCATAATAATCTGTAACAGTCGCACCTCTAAATCCCCATTCATTACGAAGAATTTGAGTAGTTAAAGCATAGTTTCCACCAGTCCAAACTGCACCAACACGATTAAATGAAGTCATAATACCAGTTGCTTTTCCTACTTTAACAGCATACTCAAATGGTTTTAAATATATTTCACGTAATGATTGTTCAGTTAACCAAGTGTATTTTTCACTTCTTCCTGCTTCGGAATCGTTAACAGCAAAATGTTTTACATATGGATAAACGCCATTGGCAATACAACCTCTTGTTACTTCCGCAACTGATTTGCCAGAGAATAATGGGTCTTCAGAAATATATTCACTATTTCTTCCTGCAAATGGGTTTCTTGGCATATTACAAGTTGGAGCATACCAACCATCAACACCAGTATTTTTTGCTTCCGCAGCAAGTGCTAAACCAAATGAATATTCGATTATGCTATTCCATGTACAACCTCTTGTTGTATCAGATGGGAAATAAGTCCATCCACTACGGTCAATATCATGAGCAGGATCACTAGTATTATTTTCTTGAATCGAACGATTTAAGCCATTTGATCCATCATTATCAATCATGTATTTTTTACCAACAGATGTGGCATGATATGTACGATACCCACCTAATTGAATCATATTTTCCATTTCTGAAACGCTCAATTGATTTAATAATTCATCCCATTTAGCGTTATCGTAGTCTTTACCTAATTCCATAACTAATTCTTTATTAACTACGATATTTTTGTTCATTTTTAGTTCTTCTTCACTTGCCGCGCTGCCGTCTGCATGAGTATACAATAAATATTTACCAGCTTTTCCATCGCCTGTTTTAGGCATAGTTGTAACTTCTTCAACTTGTGCTACATAGTTACTAGCAGCGCTAACCTTTGCTCCACTGCTAACATTTTTAGCTGTTACTTTTGGAAAAGTATTAACAAAATCCGCACGTGTTAAATATGTTGGTTTTTCTCCATCAAAGTCACTTCCATCAATGGCACAACCAGCATATGCATTTTCACCAGTAAATAAGTTTTCTACTTTTGTGCCACTAACAGGATCATTTTCAAATTGAATTGTCTCATTAGCGATATATTTTAAAGTCGAATTAGGAATTTCTTTAATAGTATGTGCGTCGCTTCTAAAAGTAACAACATACTCGCCTTTTTCTACTTCATAACCTTTAAAACCATTTTTATTCATATCATAGCAATCATAAGATGCAAAATCATATGGTTTAAATGATAATGTTAGCGTTTCACTATCGCCTGGTCTTAATAAACTAGTTTTGGCAAAATCAACTAAGTTTACTTCGGCTTTTTCAATTCCGCCTTTAGTATATGGCGGCGTGACATATAATTCCACAACGTCTTTACCTTTACGATTACCAACATTTGTAACTATTACTTCATAAGTAAATTCCGTATCTTTAGTTATATATTCACTTGTTGAAGTAAAAGATTCAATTTCCCATTCAAATTCTGTGTAAGATAAACCAAAGCCAAAAGGAAATTTAACTGCAGCATCGTAGCCTTTTTTACTTTCTTGATGTGTATTACCATTTTCTTCTAAAACGTCATAAGTAACTGATAAGTCTTTAAAATAGTTTTCTTTATCGGCAGTTTCAAACCACTTATATCCTAAATAAATATTTTCAGCATAGGTAATACTTTTATTACTACCAGTATAATTAGCGTATGTTGGATCTAAAGCAAAATCATATGGCGATGTATTAGTTAATTTCCCACTTGGAGTAACTTTTCCTCTTAAAACACGAGGAATAGCATGAGTACCAGATTGACCAGTACCAGCCATATATAAACAAGCATCAATATTTTCATAACGATCTAAAAAGTCTAATTTCATCGCGTTCGCGCAGTTAACAATAACAATAACTTTATCAAAGTTAGTTGTCACCATACTTAGCAATTCATCTTCTTCTTTTGTTATTTCTAAGTAAGTCCTTGAATCATCACGCACTGGATTAAATAAACTTTTACTATCTTTTGATTTGTATTGAACTGTTGGAACATCTTGTCCTTCTCCACCTTGACGTGAGAATACCACTAAAGCAACATCAGAAAAGTCTTTAGCATTATTAATCATTTCACTTGAATAATAACTCATATCCGGTTCACGAATAGTAAAGAATTCACTAGAAGATAAGTTAAGTGATTTTCCATATCCTTTAGTAGAAAACTTAGTATACATATCAATTATTTCTTTGTTATATTCCATACCTGCTGACTCTAGTGCTGATAAAAAGAAAGTAGCATTTCTTTGAATTGCGCCATTATTACCCGCTGCGGAACCACTTCCGCCAATAACCCAACCAGCATCAGTGGCACCCCAACCAAATACATTAACAGTGGCAAGTTCAGATTTAGATAAAGGTAATAGGTCGTCTTTATTTTGTAATAATACAATACCTTCTTCCGTTATTTCTCGACACAAAGCATCGGATACTTGTAAAGCTTCTTGAGTTTCGTCACTAGAATAATCTACTTTTGATCCGCATAAATATCCTGTAATTAATTCATTTAAAACTCCACATGTTGTATTTGCGCCCACTAAAAGC
>CAKPJO010000012.1 GCA_934162685.1 uncultured Bacilli bacterium
CCTTTTTCACCACGAGGTATTTTAAAATCTAAGATAACATCTTTTTCAGTACCACTATTACTAACACTAGCATTTTCTAATTCTGATACAGTTTCTGTTGTTCCTACTTTAATAGTTGCAGGGCCAATATCTCCTCTATCTCCTTTAGCACCAGTTTCTCCTTTTGGTCCAGTTGGACCTTGTATATAACAGTATGGATGTTTTTTTAAAAAATCATCTATTTTCTTATTAGTGTTATCATACCCCTTATCACAATAATTATACATATTATCCTCCTACTAGTAATAATATATGCAAAAGATAAAATGAGATTAAACTTTTATATTAATTAAGAATTATCTATCTTCATAATACTTAGATAAGAAATAGTATCTTCTCCTGGAGTAAGAGTTACATTTTGTGAAGAAGTTAGTGCTAAATCTATTTTTTCATTATTAGTTAAACGAGTAATTATACTGCCATTAAACCATACATATTCCTGATTATTAACTTTCTTCGTTATTCTTGTACCATTTATAGTAGTATTTTCTTTTCTTACTTCTAATGATACGAAAGCTTCTAATGATGCTACAGCTGCGTAAAAATAGTCTATTTTATATATTCCTGTATTTAAAATTCTAATTGTGTTAGTAAACGAGGTATCCGTATTTTTAGTTAATCCTTTTTTACTTAATTCTACTTGTATTGGTGTATTTGGCGTTAGAATACTGGAATTACCATTATCTTCATAAAGATTAGCATAAGAATCAAGGATTGCTGTACCTGTTTGACCATTATCACCTTTTTCTCCTTTAGGAATGGAAAAAGTTAAATAATGAGTAGTACCATCAAAATCATCTTTAACTTCAGCTAATTGTCCTGCATCAACTGTCTTAGTATTTAATATTTCTATTCTTTCACTAGCACCCATTTCTCCTTTAGGTCCAGGATCACCCTTATCTCCTTTTAATCCATTTACACCATCAAAACCCTGTGGTATATAAAAATCCAAAGTATGTACATTCCCAATTTGATTATCTATAACCATAGCTTTAGCATTAGCATCAAGTGTTTCAGTTTTACCAATTATTATTTTATCTCCATCATCACCATTTGCTCCTCTTGGAATAATAAAACTTAATATAGCATCTTTTTCAGTACCAACATTTATAACCTTAGCATCAGTATTATAATCTCCTGTTATAGTTTCACCTACTCTAATAGTAGAATAACCATTTTCTCCTTTAGGTCCAGGATCACCCTTATCTCCTTTTGGTCCTTGAATATAACAATATTTATAATTCATGTTTTCATTCCATTTTTTTCTTTTTCTTTCATAGTTATCATTAAAACAACTATCATCATTCATTCTAATTACCTCCTTCTAAATTTAAATCATTTAAATCAACAGGTATATTTACAAAACTAGTATCAAATAAATTAAACTCTTTAGATGTAAAAATAGGATTATCAATTTTAACAGTTTCTTCATTTGATACTAATTCAAAACTATTTAATTCTTCACTAAAACTATGTTTACCATCACCTAATATTTGTTTAAAATATACTTTTTGACTACCCTCAGGAGAAAAAGGAACATTTATAAACTTAAGATTACCATCTGAATCAGTAATAGCATAATCTCCTTCAATACTACCAGTTATATCAGTTCTCATAAATATAGCGCCTACTATAGGTATATCAGAAGCTTCACTTTCTCTAACATGTATTTTTAAAATACCATTTGCTGATAACATAAAAGAATAATCATTTACACTATCTGATAATGTTACTATCTTAGGTTCAAGTGTTAAAGAATCATATCCTGCTACTTCTGCCTTTACATTATAAGTTCCATTAATAAGTTTTATACTTCCTACCCCATTAGTTATAGGAACAATATATTTTTCTTTCAAAATATCACCCCCTTATGTAATTATCTTTTAACTACCAAATAAAACTTATAAAAATTTAAATATATTATAATAATTCTATACTCCAAATACACTTAGTTATATATTCTTCATCAATAATAAAGCTAGGATCATTTAAACCTAATAACAAACCTTCTTCTACTGAATAAGTAATATCTTCTACATTTACTACACCACCATTATTAGTACCATGATAAATTAATATAGAAATAGTTTTTACTGCTACTATTTCACTATCATTTTTTTTAAATAATAGACTATCACTTAATAATTTATTAGTTTTACTTTTCATAGGATTTAAGTAATTAATATATAGATTCCAGTCACTACTATTTTTTCTACTATCAACAACTGTTAATGAATTAGGTTTTAATTTAGCTAAAATCATAGGAGTATTAGATATAGGCGTATTATTAAATGTGATTACTTCATTTTTATTAAAAAGTGTGATTTCACCATTAAATGGTGTAGTTATTTTACGAGTATTATAAATAAAACTAGTTGGTTGACAAACTATTATTTCAATATCAGTACCATCTAGTATAGTATCAGTTAAAGTATATTCAAATAATCCATCATCTGATGAAGTAACAGCTTCACTATTACCATCATACGATATCAAAACATCAGCATTTTTTAATGTATGCCCTGAAATTTTAACAGATTTATTATCTAAAGCATGAATATTTGCCTTAATCATTCCTACAGAAAACTCTTTTCTTCCTTGAAATACAAAATTACTAAGATCAGGTAAATTAGCTTTTTCAATATCTGTATAATTTGTTTCATTTATTACTGTAGATGTTTTATTAAATACACCCGTTATATGAGATAGCGCATTTTCTTTATACCAAGAATAATCAGGTAAATCCTCTATAGTACCAGCTAGTAAAAGCTCCATAGAATCTTTCCACATATTTAATCTACTAAATGTAAAAGAAAAATTAACAGGATTTTCAGTACGTAGTACATTAGCATTTTTAGTATAGATACTTACATTTTTAGGATTATTTAAAATAAAGTTTTGATTAGTACCTTTAAAATAAATATTATAGTTATCACTAGGTGTATCTTTATAACTATTAATAACAAGAAAACTAGCACCCTCATTTACTTCTAAATTTCCATATATATTCCACATAGGTATTCTCTGATGATTATTTTCAATAAAATTAAATGTTGAATATTCATCTATTAAAACATTAAGACAACCATTATTTAGTGTTTGAGCAAATCCGTTACTAGTAGTTAAATTAAATATAGAATTATGTAATAATTTGAAATTAAGTCTTGGAGTTCCATTAAAAAAAGCATTTAATGTAGTAACATTTACTCTACTATTTTCGAGTATAGTAAATTCTGCTACATCAATAGTATGTAAATATATAAAAGCTGTATTTGGAGTATCAATTAAAGTTTGACCTCCTATTTCTATTTGATTACAATCACATACTCTTTGAGCATTCACATTATTAGTATTTTCTATCGTAATATTACTATCTAAAATAGAAGTAATTCCATACGGATTATAAGATAGTTCAATACCATTAAACTTGATGTTACTATATATAATTTTAGTATTACTATAACTTATATCATCTAGTGTAGAAACGATTCCTTTTGTATGAGAAGATTTAATAGTTAAATTTTTAACTATTATTTTTTTATTAGTAGAACTTGCGGTAATAACATCATTTTCATCTGTTAAATAATTAGTATAAGTATATTTATTATTTAAATATGTACCATCTATAATAACTTTTTCTTTATTAGCATTAATCACAAAACCACTTTCTAGATTTATATCATTGCCAAAATAAATATATAAATAACCATTATCTAAACTTAAAGCTTCTTTTAAGTCGTTACTTGTTGTAACTACTACTGTTTTATCATCTATTATTTGCATATTTTCACTTTCCTTTAATATAATCTATGAAAAAATTAAAAATATACTTAGTTAATATATAACAGAAATAGTATAAATGTATAAATTAAAAATTTTTAGCTTAATCATTGGTTTCTACTTCATAGATAGTTTTTTTACTTTTAAGATTTCTTTATAATTTAGATACTTTTTTATTTCCTAATTTTATAAAATAAAAAATACTTAGAGTCTTGATTTTTCTAAGTATTTTTGATTATCTAAAATACTAAATTTCCTACCACAATATCTTTTAAATTATCTAAAAATAACTTCCAAATATTTTTTTTCTTAACAGCTTCATTCACAACTAATGGATAACTTCCTATTTTATTAGTACCATCATAGATTTCAATGTTTCCTATTACTTGATTTTCTTTCAAAGGTAATTTAACCTCATTAATATTTACTTTTTCAGTATAACTTTTTTCAGTATCACTCTTTTTACTTAAAACTGTAATATCTCTATCTAAAACAACATCAACCTTGCTCTTAGTAGCTTTATTTAAATCTACTTTCTTAATAACATCACCCTGTTTCTTAATCACTTGAACTTTATACAAATTAAATCCATAATCTAAAAGACTAGTAGTTTCCTGATTTCTAACTTTACTAACTGCTTCACCTAATACTATTGCAATTAATCTCATATCATTTCTCTTAGCTGTTACTGCCATTGTATAACCAGCATTATCCGTAAATCCTGTTTTTAAGCCATCAGCTCCATCATAAAATCTTACTAATTTATTAGTGTTTACTAACCAAAATTTATTTGGGGTATCAGTACGCAAGTAATCTTCATAAACAGAAGAAAATTCTAATATTTCATCATGCTTTAATAATTCTATCGCAATTAGTGCCATATCATAAGCACTTGAATAATGATTATCTTCATCTAATCCTGTAGGATTCATAAAATTAGTATTTTTTAAGCCTAATTTTTTTGCTTTTTCATTCATCATTTTAACGAAAGCTTCTTCACTTCCAGCAATTCTTTCTGCCAATACTACAGTTGCATCTGTCGTTGTTACTAAAAAGCAGTAAAAAATCTTTTAAATTTAAGCTACTATTATTGTAGCCGACTATATTTAATTTAAAATGTAACATTACCTTATGAGTTTCGTTATCTTCGTTAATTTCATCATCTAACTTTTCTACTAATATAGTATCTAGTATAGAACCAAATACTCTAAATACACTTTCATCATCATCAAATATAACATCATGTATTTTTTTAAAGAAAGCATCTATATTTGATTTGTAATCTACTTTATTATTCATTGATAAATAACTTTGTTTTTTCTTTTCTAAAATAGATATTTCATTATTATATTTTTCTCTTGCCTCATTATACTCATCTCCTTCTATTTCTTTTCTTGCTCTCATATTGATGAGTTCTGATCTAGCACTTTTTATTTCTTCTATCTTTTTATCAATATCATCTATCTTTCTTGAATAATCCGATTTACTTTCTGTTTCACTAATCAAACTATATATTTCTTTCATCATATCGTTTTCTTTATCAAGAATATTATTTGCTATTATTTTAAATATGTTCAATAATTCTTCATAGTGAATTATCGGTGTATTACAACCATTTATCTTTTGCCTACCAAACTTTCTATAATTCGAACATCCCCAATATTTACTTTCATAGCCTGTTCTTTTATTCTTATAACTTCCTTTTATAAATGTTGCACCATCATGATAACATTTTATTTTTCCTGATAAAGCATACCTCATATCAGTCCTTGTGTGAGTTTTATGATTGACTGAATTTTTTTCTAGTATTTCATTGCACTTATTCCACAATTCTTCTGACACAATTGGTGGACAAGTTTCATTGTCTTTATAAACTATCCATTCATCAGGCTTAAATCTTATTCTTTTCTTTGAATGATAATCAACTGTTGTTTCTTTATGAGCACAAAAATAACCTTTATATTTCGGATTTCTAATTATTCTTCCAATAACAGTTCCAGCAAGTGGTTTATTAGTTTTACTTTTGATATTATATTCATCAAACAAGTAATGGCCTAATTTAGATGTTCCCATATGTTCTTTGCTATATTCATTAAAGATTAGTCTAATTAACTCTGCTTCTTCTTCTACAATTTCTAATTTGCCTTTATTCTTTTTATAACCATAGAAATTATCATTTCCTGGAACTATTCCTTTTTCAACACTTCTTTTATACCCAAATCTAATTCTTTCTGATAATTTTCTAATTTCATCTTGTGCAATACTTGACATGATAGTTAAACGAAGTTCTGAATCTGAATCAAATGTATTAATATTATCATTTAAAAAAAATACACCAACCCCATAGGTTAATAATTCTTGTGTATATTGAATACTATCTATGGTATTTCTTGAAAATCTTGATATTTCTTTTGTTAATATTAAATTAAACATACCTTTTTTAGCATCATCAATCATTTTAAGAAAATTATCTCTTTTATTAACACTTGTTCCACTTATACCCTCATCAATATATCCTGGGACAAAAATCCAATTAGTTTGCGACTTAATATAATTTTCAAAATACATTACTTGATTTTCTAGCGAATTTAATTGTTCTTCGTGATCAGTAGATACACGGGCATAAAATGTAACACGAAGTGGTAAGTCAATAATTTTCTTACCTTGTGCTAAAACATTTCTTATTGAATACAAATTCAGTATCATCGTTTTTTCCTTCTTTACTATATTGGAATTTTTACTATCATATTTTTCATTTCTTTTTTATTATCTAATTTATTTTCTAATTTAATAATATCTTCATCTAACTTTTTTATAATGTTGTTACATTGACAAAATTCTATTACACCTTTTTTACAAAGCTCATTGATAATTGCTTTCTTAATTTCTTTTTTAGCAATATCAATTGAAGGATTATTGTCCAATTATTTCTCCTCCTCATTTAAACATATTAGAATAAATGAAAAAAAGAACTCTAAATATTGAGTTCTTACTACTATATTTAAAAAATCAATACTTATTAGATGAAGAAACAATTATCCTAGAATGTTATCTAAAAATATTAAGTTTTCAAATAATACTCTAGGGATTTAATATTAGTTTTTAAAATCTTTTATTTGTTTTGCAATATCAAATCCACTTAACTCTGAATCAAAGGATAACATTGTAATTTTTTCATCAAAGTAAATTTCATTATCATATTTAATAATAATTTCACTAAACAAATCTAATTTTTCGTTAAAATCTAGTTTTTCAAATTTTGAAATAATCTCATTATCTTCCTTATCATAATTAACTCCTATTACATTTCCACTATCTTCATATACTTCATTACTTTTAGTAATCGCATTATAAAGTGATGCGAAATATTGTAATAGTATTGTACATGAGTTAGGCGACAATCCTGTCATTTCTAAATTAAATATTTTAATATCTTCATCATTTATATAGAATTTATCATCTTTTACACTAATAGTATTTTCAGCAGTATCTTCATTATCTCTTTGTAGTAGAATTTCTTTCTTATCAGTAGAATTAGTTATAGTTCTTTTAAAAGTATGCTCATATCTTTTTACATAACTATCATATATTTGATTTAACACTTCATTATTAAATGGTGTATTGACTTCTATTCCTAATAGAAGATTTTACTTTTCTTCTTCATTTAATAATTTATCATTATAAAGTATCTCTTGATTAGTTATGTGGTAAAACAAAAGACTCGGTAATAAAATAACTACCAAGTTTTTTTATATAATATCTTCTTCAAGCAACAGTTCACTTTGTAACTGCGATTTTTTAATTTCCAAATTAATATTATTGTCCTTTGCAAGTTTTAGCATATCTTTTAAACTTATATCCATTTGTTCTAAATATATTTTCAAATTTACTAAATCAACAGGTGATAAATATTTAATATTAATCTCACCTTTGATTATTTTATTATATATTTCTTCCATATATATCACCAATTTCAGTCTTTCGTTTCATTTCTCTATAACTTGCCAATTTTTTTTCATACTCTTTAATTATTTCAGCATTCTTATCAGATTTTGCTTTTTCTTGCTTTAATTCATCTGACAATTTTTTTATTTCTACTGATAAATTCATTATATATTCAACTAACATTTCTTTAATACTAGGATCAATAACTGCTGCTGCAACTATATATTTATATAATTTTTCATTTAATACTTTTTTATTTCTTACATCACCAGGGATTTCATCTAAGACAAAATCTCTTCTATCAAATTGGAATGATAATGCCCTTCTTGCAATATATACACATTCTAAGTCTTGATCACTTCTGTTATACATATGAGTTGAAGCATAAATTGAAACTCTACGAGGATCATATGTTCCATTAATATCATAACCAGTTAATGAATAATTAGTGCCTGTAACAATATTAATACCATCAGCCCTAAAATAATTTTCATCATAATCTAATTTTGTAGTAGTATGCATACCATCTTGATTAAACCCATGACAATCTATTCCTTCTGAACTAAATTTTCTATCGGTTTTATGTCTTGTTCCGTCTGGCTGTAATTCATAATAATAACCATCTCTATCGAAATAATTTAAATCATATTGTCTATTAGTTTTTGAATATTCTCCATTTGGTTGTAATTCATAATAATAGCCATCTACATCAAAATGTTTTTGGTCATATGGTGTATTATCTCCATTTAAAGTGAATAAACCATCTATATTGAAACCTCTTGCATCTTCTCTAGTCGTTCCATCTGCAGGTTTTCCATCTATTGTTAATCCATAATAATGTTCATCTCTTGCAAAACCTCTAGGATTAGTAGTTTTATTAGACGATTTTTCATTTCTTGTTCCATCAGGCAATAATTCATGGTAATAGCCTTCTCTATCAAATCCATGTGGATCAGTTTTTCCAGAAATATTTCCATGTTCATCATGATAATTTCCTGCAATATCAAATGAACAAGGTCTTTGCTCAGGAATAATTCCTAAATGTTCATAATCGTGATAATCTTTTTGAGTAAATCCAAATCTATCAATTGTTGCACCACTATTTAATCGTCCTTCAATATTAAAACCATGTGGATCAGTTGTAGTTTTTTCTCCATCTACTAGCTCACAGTAATAGCCTTCTCTATCAAATCCATAAGGATTAAATTTACTATCTGTTACAACAAATTTTCCATCAACCATTTCGCAATAAAAACCTCTAAAATTAAATCCATGTTCATCAGTTTGTCTTGCAGGTGATGTCTTAGTTCTTTCACTAGAAAGGTTTCTAGAACCACCACTTCTATAAGTTATTTTTGGTAATTCATAATAAATCCCATTTACATCAAATCCATATTTATCATATGGTAATGGATTCTTATATAAAAGTTCTTTTGTAGTATTGTTTATAAATACATCATAATGTGTTCCAGAAAGATCAAATCCTCTTGCATCCACTTTTCTATTAGTTTTAACTCTCGTATAAGTTCCATCTTCTTTTTGAACTCTTTTATAGTAATATCCATCTCTTGATAAAAATCTATTGTTAAATGGTCTTTGTGAAGTTGATCCATCAGATAATTGAAAATCAAACAATCCATCTCTATCAAATCCATTTTTATCTTTTTTGGAGTCAGTATCACCATAACATCCTGCTTGAGTAAATCCATATGCATCAAATCTAGAATCACGATCGTCTATTTTACATATTCCACATTCATTAAAACCATGTGGATCAATTTTAGATTGAGTTGGTCTTTCATCTCTTGTTCTATCAGGCAATAATTCATGGTAATAGCCATCTACATCAAATCCAAATTTTGAAATTCTTGATGGAGGGTCTAATTTAACAAATTTTCTTTTTATATATTCATAGCAAAAACCTTCTTGGTCAAAAGCCATATATCTAACTTTTCTTGAAGAATAATTACTACTACTAATTGTATATTTGATTATTAGTCCTTGATAATTAGCACCATTACTATTTGTTAAACTATCAGTTTTTCTTCTTGAACCATCTGGTTGTAATTCATAATAATAGCCATCTAAATCATAAAAGTTATCATCATATTTTCTATCGGTTTTATGTCTTGTTCCGTCTGGCTGTAATTCATAGTAATAGCCATATGCATCTAAAAATCTCTCATTGTACTTATTATTAGACTTAATACGATTTCCATTTTCGTCCAATATGTAATAATAGCCATCTCTATCGAAATAATTTAAATCATAAGGTAACTCTGTATAGAATTTAGAATATTGATTAGTTTTACCACTTGGATTATAATATGTTACATTTTCAAAAGTTCTAGTAACCCCATCTGAATACTCTAATATTTTGGTCTTATATGCTATGCTTTCACCATTTGCACAATAAATACCATCTCTATCAAATCCTCTTTCATCAAATACACCGTTTGTCTTAACATATTCTTTTGTTATCTTATTGTATTTATAATAAATGCCATCAATGTCATATCCATGTGGATCAATTTTACCTAAGTTTTTATATGTTCCATCTGGTTGTAATTCATAATAATCGCCTTTAATATCAAAACCATAAGGATTAAATTTACTATCTGTCTTAACATGTTCTCCACCATCAGTTAATTCATAATAATAGCCATCTCTACCAAAATTATATTTATTAAAGAAACCATCTTCTGATGAGAAATTTTGTTCATTTAATCCATCAATATTTAATCCATTTGGATCAAAATATGTACTTGTATATATGTTCAAATTCAGGAATTTACTTGGTCCATGTACTATAAATCCATTTGAGTCTATAATATCAATATTTTTAAATCCTTCATAAATATTACATGGTTCAAAAATTCCCATTTTTCTTAAAGTACTTATATCATAATCTAAAAATACAGGATTTTTTTTGTAAAATTGCTTCTTTGCCTCATTATATTCTTTACCTAATTCATATCCTATTTCTACACTAATTTCCTCTTTTATTAATTTTAAAATATCTTCAGGTATCTTTGAATAAACATTTTGTAAAATGCATCCTATTGGTATATTTTCATTATTAATATCAACATCATATTCAGCCATTACATCTAATATATTCAAAGTATCAATTAACCTTAATTGTTTGCTCTTTGCAGAAGTGTCAGTTGTAATATTTGACGCTTGTCTAAATAAATCAACAAATTCTTTTTGCTCTCCTTTTAACTTAAATGTTGCAAATTGTTGAATATCATGTTCTTTCGGATCAATAGTTCTTTCTGGTATTTCTATATTCCATAAATCTATACTCATACCAACTTTAACTATTTCTTCTATTTCATATATTTCTGTATCAGTTAAATTAGCATTATATGAGGGATTGTCTAAATATTTAAAATATTTCTTTTGTATTCTTTTTAAAGTAATCGCTTTTCTTGCTTCGTCTATTGACTCACTATTTATATCTGGATATCTGAAATGCTTATTAATCCATTCTTTTATCAAATATAATTTTTGTAAATCTGATGTAACTGTATGTCTATTTACTTGTCTATCCATATTTTGTTCTAAATAGTTGTTATAAACATCAAATATTACAGGAAATTCAGATGGCTCTAATTCATAATTTGGATCTAATGAATAAATACATCTTCCTATTTGTTGATAATATAATATTTTATTTCCTGCACCTAGAGGTCTCAGCATTATTATGCCATCTATACCATCTACATGAACACCTTCGTTTAACATATTAATGGCAAATATTAATTTTAAATGTTCACTATCATTTTCAAAACGACTAATGGCAGTAGCATTCTCTGATTTAGATTTTCTATTACTTAATAAATATTCAATTTCTGGATTAGGATCTATTTCTTTAAAATACTCCTTAACTTTTTCTATTTGCTCTAAAATATATTCTTCTGTTGGAATTTGACTATTGAAGTTTGTTGGCAAAAACACAATATATCTACCATTTAATGGTTTATGATTTTTTTCAAAACCTTCCTTTATGATATTTGCCATTCCTTTTGTCTGTGAAACTTCTATGATTTTTCTCATATCATCATATATTTTTTTTAATTCTTCTTTTTTATATGGATTTGTTTCACTTTCATACATTCTTTTTACTTCTTTATATTGTTCACTATTTTCTAATGAATAATCAAATGTGACAATATTTGGTGTTACAACAATACCTTCTTGCATTGCATCAACAAGATACATTTCAGCAGCCATATATTTTTTCTTTTTAATTTCTTCTTCTGAATATGCACCACTAAACTCTGCAAGTTTTTCAACCATATTTTGATTATCTACATCACGAATTGGTGTAGCTGTTATACCTAAAATTTTAGCATTAGGATTATTTTTAATTAAAACTTTTATCTTTTCATTCCATTCTTGTGCGCCAGTTCTATGAACTTCATCTAATACTATTAAACCTGCATTTCTTGTTTTAAAAAATTCTTCCTCTTTTGTTGTTAATCCTTGGTAACAATACATATTTAATTGTGGAAATGCTGCCTTAATCATTTCTTCAATATCACTTTGAAAAATAAAACCATCTGGTATTCTATCTGAATGTTCTAGATAATATGATTCCTGAGATTCAGGTATTACACTAATATTTAGAACATGCTTTAAAATATGTTTTTGTAGTTGTCTTAATATTTCTCTATTTGGAGCATAATATATAATATTTTGGTCCTTATATTTTAACATTTCTGTTATTGCAACAAATGATTTTCCTGCTCCAGTAGGCAAAACAACTCCTGCAAAATTTTTTGTTTCAAATATTTCGTCTGCCCTATCAACTGCCAATTGTTGATAATCTCTCAAATTAATATTTGATGTAGGTACATGATTGTTATTATCTCTTATTCCTAACAAATAATCTAAACGAAGTGCAGAAACATTTGAATTAACATTTTCTAAATTATTTAAAATAATTTCTTTAAAGTTTTCACTATTTGATAAATCTATAAAATTTTGACCTTGATAACCATTATTTAATAATAAATTAAAAATAATACCAGAAATATTTGCAGGTTGTAATCCTATTTCACTTAAAGAGTCAAACATATTAATACAATTTGCTTTTTCTAAATACGATAATATTTTATTTTTTTCGTCTAAACTTAAAGTCTTTTGTAAATAACTTGCATTATATATTTCATCTAGATTTAAATAATCTAATATTGTTTCGGCATAATAACGATTCAAACTTATATCATCATTTGAATGACTCAACAAATCGCAAAGCAATCTTTCATTATCTTGACCATTATTTTGAATAAATCTTACTTTTTCATCATCAGTTAATGAATTAATATAATTTAAAATGGCATCTTGTTCATTAACTGAAAAGATTTGTTCTCTATCTTCATTTATACTTAAGCAAACTGAATCACTTAATCTTAAACCAAGTTGTAAATTGCGGGATATAAATGAAGGATTAATAATGTAACATTTTTCTTTTATTTCATCAATTAATTCATTTAATTCTGAATCATTAGCTATTTCTTTTAATAAGCCACACAAATCACTCGTTCTTAATTTTGAATTAGCAACATCTTGACTAAATTGTAATGATTTATATGCTTTTATATATGGAATCTTTCCAACTGTTAATTCATATATATCAGAAATTTTTACATTGTTATTAGCATTTATATAATCTCTTATATTTGTATTAAATTGTCCATACCTTCCATTTTCTAAATTTAAATTATCTCTGGCACACTTAATTACTTTTAATTCAAGTTTTCTTATTTTTTCTTGATCTAATCCCATACTTGATGCTTGTTGTAACAATGAAAATAAATCAATAGTTGTTGGTGATATAAAAGCAAAATTTTCAGTAATATCCTTATAATGAAGAACTTCTGATGATGTAAAAGCAAACTTTACTGATTCTAGTAATAATCTATTACTACACCTAGATAATAATCTTCTATTAACTACATCCAATTCTGCAATAATTTTATTTTTTTCTAAATTTTGTTCTTTATTTAATGTATAAAAATCATAAAACTTACTCTGATTGAAATTGTAAGTATTAGAAGGTAAATCAGAATACTGTTTAAGAATATTAAATAATTCATCATTTGTTTTTGCATTCTTTATTAAATCTATATATCTTACTTTTTCATCATCTAAATAATGATCATCAATTAATTTTTGTATCCTAGTTTGTATTTCCTCAATTAAAAATTTACCTGATATGTAAAATTCCCCGTTATTAATTTTTTCTTTTGGAACTGCTACTATTGCATACTGATTATGATAATCTGCACGACCATAAGTTGACACAACATTTGCATTTGTTGATAATGAAATGCAATTTGTATCTCGTCTATGTCTCCATTTAACATGGTCATGTACTTCTTCTAATGATATTTCATCATCTTGTTTGTATAATGGAACATCTTGAAATCTTTCTAGGTCAGTTCTAATTCTTTTTACAATACCATCTTCTAATGTGATACCATTTGTGATATCACTATAATCACCATTATTTAATGCTCTAAAAAAATAATAATAGTTATCATCTTGAATAATATTAAATTGATTTATATCAAATATTTTATCTAACATTCTTATTCACCTCTTGATATATGAACTAATATATTTTCTCATGATAACTATAACATATTATTGTTCAAAATTATACCTAATTACATCAAAAAAAGAGAATTACCTTCCCTTTTTTTCTAATACCTTTTGTAAAACTTTTACTACTCTTACTCTTTCAACATCTTGAAATAATCCTGTTTTATGTCCATAATTTTTAAAATTATCAATAGGATCAACTTCTACTTTTTCTCCAAGAATAATTTGCATCATTTTTTGTCTTGCGTCTAAATGCTTATCTGCAAATTTCCAATTTGATCTCATACAAGTTTTATACATATCCTCTAATGAATATGGATACCATTCTGGATTTTGATAATATTCAATTTTTCTAACATTATTAAATATTTTCAACATTGTTTCAGCAGTTAATTCTTTATTGAATTTACTAAATACTAATTCAAATTTATCTAAAAATTCTTTTGTATCAAATTGTCCATACATTGGTGCCATTGGCATAACATTAATTGGATTAATTAATGGAGAATGAGTTATTAAACCTGACATATAATTCAAAGATTTTGTATATGGCATTAATCTTTCATACTTTCCTTCTTCAACTATCTTTTTGATTTTTTTATCCATATCTATTGAATATATTGGAAAGAAACTATCCTCAAAATCAAAATTTTTATCATCGTCCATAAATTTTCTAGTTTTTGCAAAATATGTATATCTATATAAATATTCATTAGTTTCATTTTTTCTTTTACTATTCCATGTTGGATCAAAGTAATAAACTCCATCAATATCATATTTATCATCCTGAACATAGATAATATTTCTTGCATGACCACTTTTTGGATTATCTTTTTCAATTAAGTGAACTACCAAGTTTTTAATTCCAATATAATGTAAAAGTACATGAAATATATTTGCATATCCTGCGCATACTATCTTATCGCCAAACATTACTTCTGATAAATCTCTTGATTTAAAACAAGATTCATCTTCATTTTCAAATGTATATACTCTATTTCTAACCTGATCAAATACATACATTATTGTTTCCATTTGAGATAAACCTAATTGTTTTATTTCATCTGCTTGATTTTTTATTGCACTCATTGTTTTATAACAATCCATTAAACTTACATAATTAGTATTGCCTTTTAATGATACATATATTTTATCTGTCATATCTTCATATTCATTCATTAATTCCATTAATCTATCATAATCAGTAATATCTAGCATTTCACTGATAGCAATTTTTTTTGTTAAAATTAAAGGGTTCTTTCTAATAAAGTCCACATTATCTTGCTCTTCAAATGATAATTTAATGAACTCTACACTATCTAGAAGATTATCAAAATTTCGAGTAATATATTCCTTTTCTTTGACCATATCCTCATTTGTTTCTCCATCTAAAGCCCAAAACTCTTCTAAACAATTCATACAATAATCAAATGATTTCCTATTTTTTAATTGTTTTTCTAATGTACACTCATCATCAACATAAATGTTCATACAAAAATCTTGTGCTGCGGATGTATTTATTTCAAATTCATTTTCTTCACTAAAGACATTATCTACTAATGCTAATTCACCTTTCATTTTTTATCCTCCTGCTTGGTATATTTTTTTATTTTTTTAGAAGTTCTTAAATTCCTTAATGCTTTTGCATCCATTTGTCTTATTTGCTCTCTTGAAACATTGAATTGATCTGCTATTTCATCTAAATTTTTTGGTTCATCACCATCTAAACCATATCTTAAATGAATAACTTTCTTTTTTCTATCATCAATTATCACATCATCAACATCACTAATAAAATTTTCATACATAACACTATCTAATATGCCATCTTCCATATCAGGAGCGACTACATCATTTGATATATTCTCAAATAATCCATTATTTATAAATAACCTAATATAATCTCCAATTTTATTCTTTGTTATTTCCAAATCTTCTATTTTATCAAAGTTCAAATTGTTATACATATTTTCAAGTATTATCATTAAAATACTATCACTTTGACAATATGATACTCTTTGCCAATAATACCTTTTTTCTTGATAAAAGGCATTCATCAAATCATCAAAATTAAATTCTTTACCAGTATTTTTTAATTTTATAAATGCATAAAACAGGTCAATAATATGTTCAGTTGTAATACCAAATTGTTCATTAACTATCATTTCATTTCCTACTAAATTTTTATATACATCATTGAAGAAAGTAGGAGTAAATAGAAGCGAATATCTATCAACATTCAATAATTCTCCATTTTTAATTTTCCTAATCCATATTTCAGTAAATGCACTTTGGATATCATCTATATCAAATTGTGAACCTTGCAAAATACCTAAATCATTTCTTTCAATATAATTATAAATAACGTACAAGGTACCTAATATTACCTTGTCAATATATAATTTTTTTAATTGCTCATCAGAAGAATTAATTGCTTTTATATATAATTCTTTTGCTTCATCAATTTTTAATTTATCAAAAGATTCAATTTGCTCTTTCCAACTTTTTATCCTTTCCATATTATAGCCCCCAAAAAAATCTCATTGTTCATACAATGAGATTATATAACTAGATAATTATTGCAACCACCATTGCTCAACAAATGCTTGATATTATAGCATATTTAAGTGTTTAAGTCAATTTAGATACAATTTATCACCTAATTCCTCTACCACCTTGTGATGGAACTAAAACTAAATCTTTTAATAGTACTTTATCCTGTATAGCTGCAAGTAAAACTGTCAATTGTTGTTCAGTTTTTTCCATTTGTTCATCAGGAATTAATCCCATTTCAACTTTATCAACTATACTTTGTGCCATAGCAAATAACCTGTCTGGAGTTTCAGCATTTATTTCAGATATTAAATCTCTCATACCTTCGCTCTTTAATAGTTCAGAAACATAATCTCTTTCTGCACTTAAATAAGTATCTCTTAAATGGGCTATATTACCATCTACATTACCTTTATATGGTGTAATATCAGATATTGTTTCTTTCATATTATCATTTAAAGATTGTTCATATTTTTTATGCCAGTTTAAGTACATTATACTTTCATATACTCTTCCTTCCTCAGCAATATATAATCCACTTTTACCTGATTTTTCTAATGCCTCTTGTAAAGTTATATTTGCTAATGCAGGGTTAATATTTCTATGAATTGTTCCATCATCTGCAATAGTCATTTCTCCTCCAGTATGTTTATATGATTCTAAAAAATCTTCGGCAGTTTGAAATCTTAAAGTATCTTGTATTCTAAATACTTCAGTTAATCCTTGTAATTCATGCATTGAACTATCATTATTTCCTTTAACTGCAATCCCTATTGTATTTCTATATCCATCAAATACAAATCTAGGATCTTGTTGTTTCATTTGATTAAATATTGCCATATTTTCATCTGAAACATAAGAACTAATAACACCTTTTCTTTTTTTTTAAATCTTCTATCAATTCTTTATCAACAATTTTATTAATTATGCTATCAATATTTAAACATTCTCCTATCGCACTTATTAATTCAGCAAGGTAGTATCCATCTTTTTTCTTTATAAAATAATCAACAATATTATCAAAATTTATTTTACTTCTTTCATAATTAAATGCTAATCTCCATAACCATTCTCTCTCATCTTTTTCTATTCCAACTTTAACTAATTTATCAAATTCTTCTTGAGTTAAATTTGGTGGGAATGGTGCTTGAATATTTTGTGCAATAAATTCCAATAATTCATAATCAGTTAAACTTTCAAAGATTTTAGTAAAATAATCATTTTTATCAATACAATCAGTTATTGCAAACCATCTCTCATGTGAATCCATTTCCCTATCATAATCTTTTTTTAGGTTATCTAATTGACGATTAAGAAAATCACTATTATTATCATCCTTTGGAATTTGTTCAATTTTTTTGATTAAATTACTTATAGTTTCTTTCTTTTTTATAACATATTCATCTACTTCATTTGGTGTATTATCTGCTATTTTTTTAATATCACTAATTATTTTATTTGTTTCCTCTATATCATTTTTTGATAAGTTTGTTTTATCAATATTTGTGAGTTGTTCTATTAATATATCAGCAGTTATAAACCTATTAAAAAATTTATAACAAATATTTAATAATTCTTTGTTTTTCATGCACATCACCCGACATCCAATATAATTATACCATGAAAATTCTCGTTTTTAAAAAAATGTCAAAAATTGATGGTGCTTTTATTAAAATTGTATGTTATTATTAATATGTCAGTTGTAAAGATATTATGTAGTTTGTAATATCTTGCAGTTTCAATTGATGCAGTAGAATCGTCTGCTAGTACAGGGACGATTTTTTTGTGTCTTAAATTATCTTTCTAATTCTTCTTCATACTCTCCCCATAAATCATCTAGATCTAAATTAAGTCTATTTATATTTCCAATAATAGAACTTTTAAAATATCCAAATTTATTAGTTATAAAATTTCCTTCTTCATCTCTGAACTCTCTATCCAACACTCTTGGAATAATATAATGAACTATTTGTACCAAATCTTTATATGTATTTCCTTCTTCTAATAGTTCTTCAAACAATTTATCATAATAGAATATTTGTGTATCATTTTCATTTATATAACCTCTATCAATTAATTCTAATGTTAATATGTTATGTTCTTCAGGAACAAAAAAAGCCGATATTTTGGTTTTATCGTCTTTATCTATTTGTTTATTAGTATTTATTCTATTAGTATTTATTTGTGTGTCCTTTTCCACCTCTCCTAAATCCATAGGTCCCTTTTGGTACTCTGGATACTCATAAATTAAATATTCATATTCAAATTGTCCTATTTCGTTTTGTTTTTTATTAATAATTAAATAACCACATCTTTGCAATTCTTGTAAGATGTTTTTTATTGCTTTAACTCCCTCTTTGCTAACTGCTACTAATCCATTAATTGAATAACCCCAATCTTCAGGCAAAGATAGCATAAATGATAATAGACCTTTTGCTTTATAACTTAAATTACGATCTCTCAAATGGTAGTTACTCATAACAGTATAATTCTTATTCTTCTCTATTTTAAAAACTGACATTGTAACACCTCCAAACAAAAAAGCCAATTAAATGGCTTACATATACAATTTATAATAATACTTTAAAATATAAGGTTTTAAAGTGTTTATATTGTTATTTCTTCTCCTATAACTTGCGACTGCTTTTTTATCACTACCACATCATTCGCACTTGCCATCGTAATTCCTTTCATTAAATCTCTAACACTCATCATTTCACCAGGTTGTAAGTAAATTTGTGTTCCTCCATAACCAGCCGCATTACTACTTGCTTTTACTTGTTCATCCCAAGTCAAATTGCCACTTTCAATTGCTTCTAAAATTAAAATCTGTGCCATCATTTTCGTTAAAGAAGCTACTGCTACCTGACTATCTTTATTCTTTTCATATAAAATAGTTTTTGTGGATACCTCCATTAAAATAGAACTACCAGCATTTGGTGTAGGATCATCTTCTGCAAAAGTAACACCTGGTATTAATAAAACTAAAATCAAAATAAAAGCTACTACTTTTTTCATAAACTACCTCCTACTAAAAAATATGTAAAAGAAAAGAAGATATTATCAATTAGTAATATTTTTATATATATTTCAGTAAACTAAATTAGAAAATAAAAGGAGAATCTTATGAAAAAAGCATTTTGGTATGTATTAATAACTTTTATAACGATAGTAATTATTTCTTTGGTTGTAATTATTGATAAAAAAGTATCAGCCCCTACTGAAAATAAAGTAGATGAAAAAACAGAAAAATTAAAGTTACTTAATAATGTTGATAAAAAAATAGATTACTTTTACTACCAATATCTAGATAGATATATTGATTATAAAAAGAAAAATCCTAGCCTATCAGATATAGATATCGTTACTAGGGTAAATATTGGACTAGACCAACCATTTTACCAAAATACCAGACAAAGTAATAAATTAAATCAAAATAGTATTCTAGTAAATAAATATATCTATTTACCTGATGATTATGTTCCAAGTAATCTAGAAACAATATCTAGTAATTTTTCAAATTCTAATAAAATGTTAGTATATGAAGCAAAAGAACAGTTTGAAAAAATGGCTACTGCTGCCTTAAAAGAAAATTATAGAATAAGAGCAATTTCAGCTTACCGTTCTTATCAATATCAAAAAGGATTATACGATAGTTATCAAAAACAAGATGGAACTAGTAAAGCAGACACTTATTCAGCAAGACCTGGTTACTCTGAGCATCAAACAGGATTAGTAGTAGATATTGATAATGAAAAAGTAGATTATAATAATTTTGAAACAACTGAAGAATTTAACTGGATGCAAAAAAATGCCCACTTATTTGGTTTTATTTTAAGATACCCCAAAGATAAAGAAGACATAACTGGTTATTCCTATGAATCTTGGCATTATCGTTATGTAGGAGTAGAAATAGCTAATTTTATCAAAGAAAATAACCTAACACTAGATGAATACTATGTAAGATATATAGAAAAATAAAGGTCATAGATAGTAAGTATGACCTTTATTATAAAATTATTTAGTTGGAGCTAAGACGATACGGAAGGAAAGGCCCGTACTCGTAGCACCAATACCGTAGCTAAAAGCAAAGGCACCAGCAGCAGCACCATAGCACCAACGACCGCCACGTACTAACCAAGGGTGAACAGAATCAACAAAGTAAGCGTAATCTTTGTACCAACTAGATTTAGCATTAGCAGTCCCATCTGGATCTTTTTCACTTCCAAATGGACCCATTTCTCCAATTGCATCGCCTAAAATTCGATTATTATAATTAGTGTTTACAGTTGACGTATATCTATCCCAATATTTTGAATAAGAACTATTCCCGAAGAAATTAGGATATAAACCAGTGATTCCACTTGAACCACCTACT
>CAKPJO010000013.1 GCA_934162685.1 uncultured Bacilli bacterium
TCTTTATATGGACTATCTTCACTTAAACGATATTGTTCTCTATTTTTAGTAAAACTAGTCTTTGCATCACCGGGTTTAATAGAACAAATTTGGATATTATATGGTAATACTTCTGGGCGCAATGAATTAAATAGCATATCCATCGCAGCTTTACTTGCACTATAAAATCCTTGGAATGGTAAAGGTATCACTCCTCCAATAGATGATGTATTAATAATCTTTCCTCCGCCTTGTTTTCTCATATATGGGATAACTGCTTTAGCCATTAAGAATGTTCCAAAGAAAGAAACATCAACTTGTTTTTTAGCTTTTTCTAATGGTGTTTCTTCAAATGGTCCAAATATACCAAACCCAGCGTTATTCATTAAGACATCAATTCTTCCATATTTAGCAATGATGTTTTTAACTACTCTTTGACAATCTTCTTCTTTTGATACATCACCAAATTGATGATATATTCCTTCCATTTCAAATTGTTGATTAGAAAATCCACATACTATATCATTATTTTCAAGAAATAATTTAGCCATTTCTAAGCCAAATCCCGATGATTCTCCAGTAATAAGAATTACTCTTCCTGTTTTAACATTTTTCATAATAAATTAACTCCTTTATTAACGCATTTATTATAAAATAAAATAACCAATTTTGAAATAAAACAACAAATATACAAAAAATCATTTATAATATTAAAGGTGATTATCTTGAAGACATTTGAAGAATTAGAAAAATACGCAAAAGAAAATTATATTCCTATTGCTAGAAAAGCAGTTGTGGAATATATCGTTAATACTATTAAAGAAAATAATTATAAATCTATTTTAGAAATCGGAACTGCGATTGCATATACTTCTATCCATATTGCCCAAATTCCTAATGTTTTTCTAACTACATATGAATATGATGATTCAAGATTTATTATTGCTAAGCAAAATATTAGTGATTTTAATGTCGAAGATAAAATTAGATTAATTAATGATAATTGCTTATATTTTGAGGATAATACCACTTATGATCTAATGTTTATTGATGGAGCCAAAAAGCACACTATTGAGATATATGAAAAATATAAAAGCAAATTAAATAAAGGCGGAACAATTATCATTGATAATATTGATTTAAAAGTAACAAACCAAATAGAAAGTGAAAAAAAGAAAATTAAATATCAACATATTGCTGAAGAAACTAAAGAATATTTTGAAAATGTCAAAGATTTCTCTGTTACATACTTAGATATTGGTGATGGCTTAATAATATTAAAATAATACGTTGCATTTTTGTATGCAACGATTCATGATTCGTTGCAAAAAGGCTGCAACGAATGCAACGATTAATGTTGTTTTATTCTTATGTTAAAGACTTTTTTCTAGTAAAACACAGCAGATTCTTTTAGATTAAAACAAGCGCTTGTTTACTTCTATACCTATTTTATAGATATTTTGGGTATGAAAGTAAACACTATTTAAAACACTTTTTTAGAAAAGAAGCCAAACTAAATTGGTTTTAGGTTTGTTTCCAATATTGTCCACACCTTTTGTAATTTATAAATTACTAATTCGTAAATTACTAATTTAAGCAAAAATAATTTTAAACTAAATTAGAAACTAAAAATAACAATTTATTAAATCTCTTTAATATTAAAATAATATTAAACAGTTATAATTCGCCTATAAAATAACGATTTAATCACTTTTTTGCTCTTAAATTATGTTTTACAAAAGTAAAAAACTTGTTTTATAATAGTTTTGGAGAAAATTATGATTAAGATTGCAATTGTGGATGATGACAAGATATTTCGTGACATGATTAATAATTACATTAATCAGTTTTTTGCATCCAAAAGTATTGAATATAATACTATTTTATTTTCTTCTGGTGAAGATTTTCTTTCCTCGCTAGATAATGAAGCATACGATGTTGTATTTATGGATGTACAAATGAATGGTATAAACGGAATTGATACCTCAAAAAAGTTAAGAGAGATAGATGACAATATCATTATTGTATTTTTTACTAATTATTCACAATATGCCATTAAAGGATATGAAGTTAACGCTAGTGACTTTGTTGTTAAACCAGTTACTTATGATTTCTTTGTTATGAAAATGGAAAGTATCTATCATAAAATTACTACTAAAAAGAAATCAACTAAAATAATGTTTTCTTCTCGTAATAAAAAAGTCATTTTAAATTCTAAAGATATCTTAAGTATTGAAGTGCTTAATCATAAACTAACAATTAGAACAATTAATAATGAGTATGAGACTTATGATTATTCACTTTCTGATTTAGAATATATATTTAATGCGAACAAATTAAACTACTTCTTAAGAATCAATAAATACATTATTGTTAATTTAAATTATATTGAATCAATTGAAGGTAATACGGTTACTATTAACAAAAAAGATTATGCTGTGTCTAGATTAAAAAAGGCTAAGTTATTAGAAAGCATGTCAAAATTCTTTGCAAAGGGGAATTACTAAATGTTTGATTTTTCTTCTTTACTATTTTGGTATCGTTTAGTAGTTCTTTTTGAACTATTCGCTTTTAATTTGTTGCTTTTTAATAAACTCAAAAAGAAGAGTCACTATGTATTTCGTCTAATAATTGGGATTATTATATCGTTTTTAATTGTATTTTGTACTCCTATTGTCGCATATAACTGGTTTTATACTTCTTTAACATTCTTTATTATATTTATTTTATCGTTACTAGTTTCGCTTCTTGTTTATGATGAACCATTTACCACAATTTTATTTTGTATTTTAGATAGTTATATTTTCCAACATATTTCTTATCAGTTATTTTTACTAATTAAAGTTATAACCGATCCATCAAGTGAAGCTAATACAGGAATATATGGAAATAAATTACCAACAGAGTTTTCGTCTATTCTAATGGATGTATTTATTTATGTTTTATGCTTCTTATTATTCATATTTATTGCTTATGTTACTTTTGGAAAAAGAATAAAGAAAGACAAACAAATTCAAATTCAAAAGCCAGTTATTTCTATTATTTGTGTTTTCTTAATTTTTTCTAGTGTCGTTGTTAACTCAATTTATACATATAATTTTTATAAAAACGAAATTAAAAGCCCATTAATACTTAATTCATTTTTAATGATTATCGTTTGCGTTTTATGTTTATTATTACAATTTGAGTCATTTAATAAAGTTGATTTAAAACAACAGCTAGATATTGCTAATCACATTATTAGAGAAGAAAAAAGCCAATATGAAAAATCAAAGACTAATATTGAATTAATTAATATTAAATGTCATGACCTAAAACACAAAATAAATATGATTGAGAATTTAAATTCTAAAGATGCCGAAGAAATAAATAAAATTATTAATATTTATGATTCCACTGTTAAATCAGGAAATATCACTCTTGATACAATACTTACGGAAAAAACTCTTGAGTGCCAAGCAAAAAATATTCCTATCACCTGTTTAATTGATGGAAAAGATTTATCGTTTATGGAAGATGTTGATTTATATGTATTATTTGCTAATGCTTTTGATAACGCTATTGAAGCATCTAATAACTTACCTAATGAAAAAAGAGGCATATCTTTAACATCCACTAAAAAAGGTAAAATGTTATTTATTGCTCTTAAAAATAATTGTTTAGATAATATAAAATTTGAAAATGGTTCTCCTATTACAACTAAAGAAGATAAGGAGCATCATGGATTTGGAACTAGATCAATTAAACGTATTGTAGAAAAATATAATGGTAATGTTATATTTGATGTTGATAATGGTGTTTTCATATTATCAATTACACTCCCATTATAAATGTAGTTCACGAACTAAAATTAACAGTTAAGGGTCTAAAATTGATTAGGCTTCTTTTTGTATGATAATATCATAACGACAAAGAAAGCGTTTTCATGCGCTTAGAAAGGAAACTTATGAAAAAAAATAACTTAGTCTTTAGTTTGACATTTGGCATACTAGGCGCAATTGGGGTAGGTTTAATTGGAACCGGTGCTATATTAACTTTTAATAAGCCTTCAGTCTCCACTCCAGAAGCACCAAAGAAAAATGTCGAATCTATTTATGTAGCTACTGAACCATCAAGAATGATTTATCTTGTTGGAGAAACATTTGATCCAAAAGGTATGACAGTTAATGCTCTTTTTGATGATGGTAGCGAAGAAGAAATTACCGATTGGACTTATGATAAGCATGATGCTTTTGATCACGCTAATAAGGCCGAAGAAATTAAAATTACTTATACCGCTAGTGAATCAACTAGTGAAGAAGAAAGTAATGTAATTGAAACTTCTTTAAATGTGCGTGTTGTTGATTCTGTTGATGGTATAGGTACCGCAGTTGGTCTAAAGCCTATTAGTGGTCCAGTAATTCAAAAGGCCGGAACTAAATTTGATAAATCTAATATGTCCTTCCATGTCTTATATGAATTAGGTGGTAAAGAAGTGGAAGGCAATAAAGTTTATCAATTTGGTCAAAACATTGATGGAAACTCTTATAACACTATTAAGTTAAGTTCAGAAAGTGCTTTAATCGCGGCAAATCAAAAAACTGTCGACATTGCTTATTCACAAGGTAAAACATCCGCGATTGATATCGTTGTAGCAACAAGCGTTAGTGCTTCTACTACTAAAACTGACTATGTTGCTAATAAAGATGAATTTGATTTTAGTAACGTTAAAATCAGTGCGGAAATTACTAATGGCAATGAATTTAAAGAAAATATTGCTAACTTAAGTTGGTTTGATAGTGTCGAAGGAAAAATTATTCAAGGGCAAAAGTTTGCTATTAATGGTGAGCACACTATTACTTGTGCTTATTCCGCTAACTTCCCAGTTTTAAGTTTTAAAATAAATGTTACAGGTGGAATTGATAAAGGAGAAACAAATCCTGATTTAAATCCAGATACTTTAGAAATCGAATGTGAAGATACTGTTATTACAGGGGCTTCTGCTTTAGTGGAAAATGGTTCTTCTTTTAAAGATACTGATTGTGGTTATGGCGAATTCCACGCTGCTGCATATTTAAGATATACTGGGGAGTATAAATACTCTGGAAAAGGATTTGTTCATAATTTTGATTACAGTAGAGATGCTTCAATGGAATGGACTGTTAACGCACCTGGTGGCGGTAAATCTAATTTAATCGTAAGAGGCGCCACTAATGACGTTACTGCCTCAGAATTTACGGCAAGAGATTTACTAGTTAAAAAAGCAGTTAAAGTATTAGTTAATAACGTAGATATCACTGATTCATTATCTAGTAGCGCTACATTTAAAGGTCGTAAAGATACTACTCCGGATGCACAAAATAGGACAAACACAGCAGGTGGAATATCATGCAACGGACGATATATGTTCTTATTATGGAATGAAGTAAATTTAGGCGCTATTGATTTAATACCTGGAAATAACACTATTAAACTTATAGCTAATAATGACAATAAATCTGGACACTGGGATTCTTTAAAGTTAGACTTTAAGCCATTTAAAGATGGTGGCGGAACTATTACTCCTGATCCTGATGATTCTGATTCAAGTTTAAATCCAGATAAACTTGTCAGTGAATGTGAAGACATTGAAATTAAAAACGCCTTTATAGTTGGTGACAATGGCGATAATTGTAGTTATGGTGCGTTCCATAAAGTTGCTTATACTGGTTACACTGGTGAATATAAATATTCTGGAAAAGGATTTGTTCATAACTTTGACCAACGTGATAGTGGTAATGCTTCCATGAAATGGACTATTAATGCGCCTGGCGGAGGCAAAGCTAATTTAAATGTTCGTGGAGCTTCAAACGATGTTGATAAAGATAATTTAACCACCAACCCATTAAATGTTACTAAAGCGGTAAAAATATTAGTTAATGGTGTTGATATCACTTCTTCTTTAAATCAAGATGCTAAATTTAGAGGACGTACAGATACTACTTTAGATCCACAAAACAAAACTGAAACTGCAGGTGGCATTTCTTGTAATGCACGTTACTTATATTTATTATGGACTGATGTTAATTTAGGAACTATAAATCTTAAAAAAGGTGAAAACACCATTGAAATCATTGCTAATAATGATGCTAAGTCAGGTCACTGGGATGCATTGAGTTTAGATTTCACACCTTTTAAGGCTAGTAAATAGTGAGGTACAATATGAAAAAGAAAACAAAAAAGATATTATATTCTGTTGGTGTTGTTTTAAGTCTTGGTGTCGCTATTGCTTCCGATATATTAGTAAAGCAATTTTATGGCTTTATTGATGAAGGATTAAATGGCACAGGTATTGAATATACTCCAGAAGCTGAAAAAGTATTAGCAAAAGGCGATGCTTTTGTTTCAGAAATCATGAAAGAAGGCATTACCATGCTCAAAAATACTTCCGGTAGTGCTCCATTTGCTTATGATGAAAATAATCCGGAAGCAAACCGCAAAGTCAACATCTTTGGCTGGAATTCCACAGATGCAGGATTTCTAATTTCTGGATATGGTTCGGGTATATCTAGAATTCCAGAAAACAAAAGAGTACTTTTATACCAAGGATTTGATAAATATAACGCCATTTACAAAAAGAAAAAAATTGAATATAACACTAATTTAAAGTCATTTTATGAGTCTTGGTGCACAAAAAAGGCAGTTACTGAATCATTAGGTGGTAATGATAAGTTATACACTAACTATGAACCAAAAGTTGATGTTTATAATGATACTATATTAGATAATGGAAAGACATTACTTGAAGATGCAAAAGAATATTCTGATTCTGCAATTATTGTTATTTCTCGACAATCTGGTGAGGCACAAGATTGTCCTCAAGATTATTCTTATATTGTTAATGAAAAAGGCGGTTCTCCAAAAAGAGTTGATCGTGGCTATTTATCATTAACAGATGAAGAGCTTAATCTTCTTAATATGGTTAGTGAGAACTTCTCTAATGTGACGGTGTTATTAAACTGCACAAACATGATTGAATGTGGCGCTTTCGAAAGCGAAAAGATTAATAATGTTTATTATATTGGCGCAACTGGACAAAGTGGTGCTAAAGTAATTCCAATGGTATTAACCGGTGATGTTAATCCTAGTGGAAGAATTACTGAGACTTGTGTTACTGATCATTCTACAAACCCAACATTCTATAATGCCGGAAGAAAAGCTAGCACTAATTCTATTGTTTATTTAGAAGATATCTATATGGGTTATAAATGGTATGAGACCGCAAATGTAGAAGGATATTGGGATAGTTATTCTAATAGTGATACTAAAAAATCTAATGGTAAAACTGGCTATGATGGTGTTGTCCAATATCCATTTGGCTATGGTTTATCTTATACCTCATTTGATTGGAAAATCGAAGCAATCGAGGGAAAAGAGGCAATTATTCCTAGTGCCGGAACTACATTAACTAAAGACTCAAAAATTGAAATCAATGTTAAAGTTACTAATACTGGTACTGTCGCTGGTAAAGATGTTGTGGAATTATATTACACTGCACCATATTTAAATGGCATTGAAAAATCATCTATTAATTTAGGCGATTATGCTAAGACTGGACTATTAAAACCAGGAGAATCAGAGATTGTTACATTAAGTATCGATGCTTATGATATGGCAAGTTATGATGCCTATGATAAAAATGAAAATGGTTTTAAAGGTTATGAATTAGATGGTGGCGAATATAAACTAAAATTATTAAGGAATGTTCACGAAACACCAAGCGAAGATTTAACAATTAAATATAACGTTGATGCTAAAGGAATTAAATTTGAAGTAGATCCAAATAGTAAAAATGAAGTTAAAAATCGTTTTACTGATGAAGGATGTTCTAATAATATTCCTATTGATGGTAATCCTATTAACGGAGAAAAAACATATAATTATTTAACTCGTAAAGATTTTAAAAACACTTTCCCTAATACTACCGCTAGAGCAAAAACCACTAGTGGCGCTATTACAAGTGAAGATAATGAAAAGTTCACCAAATTACCTAAATTTGGTGAAAATCATGATTTATATTTATACACTGATAAATCTGGAAATAAATTATCGGAAAGTCAACTTAAAAGTCCTGATGGTAATGTAGTAAGCATTAATAAAGAATTATTTGAAAAATTAGGTGCTGATTATAATGATCCATTATGGGATACATTCTTAGACCAATTAACAACCGAAGATGCTATTAAATTAGTAGTAATGGGCGGATACTCTACCGCTGAAGCAGAATCCGTAGGCAAGATTTGGTTAAGAGATAATGATGGTCCAATGGGATTAACAAGATCTAACGCTTCTGTTACAGAAACTTCTAAATGGACTTGGTTCCCAATGGCGGGATTAATTGGTAACTCTTGGAACAAGCAATTAGCTTATGACTATGGTAAAACAGTTGCTGCAGAAGGCGCTGCTACTGGCGTACATGGTTGGTACGCTCCTGGTGCGAATATCAGAAGATCGCCATTTGGTGGAAGAAATAATGAATATTATAGTGAAGATCCTGTCTTATCTGGATATTCAGCTGCTTATACTGTTTTAGGTGCTTTAGAAGGCAATATGGCTCCTTATATTAAACACTTTGCCTTAAATGAAACTGAAACATTACGTAATTCTTTATACACTTGGGCGACGGAACAAAATATTCGTGAAAATTATTTAAGACCATTTGAAATTGCTGTTAAAAAAGGAAAAGCTAATGGTATTATGTCTGCCTTTAACCGTGTTGGTAGTGTTTGGGCAGGTGCAAATCATGGCTTATTAACAAATATATTAAGAGATGAATGGGGATTTAATGGTACAGTTGTTACTGACTGGATGGGCGGAGCAGGTAATGCTAATGAAGGTTTAGCAAGTGGCAATGACTTATGGCTTAATGGTGCCCAAAATATGTCACATAACTTAGGTTCAAATTGGTCAAAAGATGTTTTAAAAGCAAATCGAGTTAGAAGAGCATGTAAAAACATTTTATTCCAATTATGTAACACACAATATATTTATAACCATGCTGAAAATAACACTGGTTCAGGAAATAAAATCATTAGCGTTAATAGACCTAAATCATATTGGTTATTTGCTGTCGCAGGTATAAATGTCTTGTTAGTTGATTTAGCCTTTGTATTTGTATATCAAGGATTCATTAAGAAAGGAAATGACAAAGATGAAAAAGATTTACAAAAGTCCGAAAATTAATGTGGATATGGTTAAAATTGAAGATGTGATGATGGCCTCCAATGATATTAGAGTGGAAGAAACCGCTGATTGGAGCGGCGATGACTTCTTAGAAACGGGGGCTAAATAATATGAAAAAGACTAGTAAATACATATTAATGAGCGCTTTAACCGCTCTTGCATTAGGTGGAGTATGCTATATTTCTACTAAAGACTATAGTCCTATTATTGGTAATGAAGGTAAAGATAATGAACAATACATATTACTTCATAAAACCGCTCAAATTGCTGATTCTATTGATATTAGTGGTGCTTTAACTAGCAAAGTATCTAAACCTTATTTAGATTATGCTGCTAATGAAGACGGAACATTTAACGCTCGATTTATTTCTGGATTTAGTGTTGATAATTATGATAACAATGCCACCACTATTCCTTACTTAGATATGGGATTTAATATTAATTATAGATATGGCGCTACTACTCATGATTTTTCTTCGACAGTTGATCGTGTCTTTAAATCAGTAATAATTAACAATAAAACATATAATAAAGAAAATATGTCTTCTTTATTTAATGATGGAAATAGTTATGATTACTTATTAGTTAAATCATTATTAAATATCCCTAGCGATGGATTAAATACAATTCTTAATGTCTCACCATTTATTGTTGATAGTTCTAATCAATTATACACATCATCAAGTTCATTAAGTAATTCTATTTATGGAGATTTATTTGATAATAACATTAACTCTGATACTGTAAAAATTGAATTTGAAGATTTTACTTTAGGCGGATCAGCTTTTGCCGCAAGTAAAGACACATCAGTTTATAAAAATACACGTCATTATTTAGCTAAATTAGGTGGAAAATATGCCGCTTCTCCTTATGGAACAGAAGAAACTTCTCCACTAGGCAAACTAATTAATCCTACAGGAGACTTTGTCATGGGATTTGATGGCAATGCTAATAGCACCATGACATATAATTATCATTCTGATTACGAAGGATATGCAGATATCATTATTCGTGGAGCAAGCAATAAAAATAAACAAAATTATTCAATCGAAAAGTTAAATCTTGCTGATGCTTTTAAATTAGCAATTAACGATGAAGATTTTAGTATTCCTTCTAGTGCAAGTTTTTCAGGCAAAATAGATGAAGTCGCAGATGACACTGTTAATATTGTTGGCAAAGACACTGATGGTGATGGAATTGACGACGCTGAATTAGATTTAAACGGACGTTATATGATGCAACTATGGCAATCAGTTAATATTGGTAAAGTTCATATTGCTAAAGGAGATAATATATTTAAATTTACCGCAACTACTCCTAATTATTCTGGCCACTATGACTATATGGAATTAGATTTTGGTAAATACAACGATAAAAGTATTATTGATGAATCTATTAAATTAGAGGCTGAAGACTTTACTTTAACTCAAAGCGGAGATAATAAGACAATATCTAAGACTGCCGATGCAAATAGTTATTGGCCTTATGCTTATTCTTCTCCTGCTGTTGCTACAAGTTGGGATGAAAATGGACTTGTGACTGATAACTCAAGAAATGGTTATTATGTTGGTAATGTTCGTGAAGGAGATAAAATGGCTCATTCATTTGTATCTAGTAGAGATGGCTACTTAAAGTATTCAATTGCGGGTTCATCTAACTATGTAACTAAAGTTTCTTCAAGTAGTCAATCTGTTCCTTCAGAAACTGGCGATATGTATTTAAATAAAGTAATGACTATTAAAGTAAACGGTATCCCAGTTACTATTAGTCAAGATGCTAAATTTGATGGTGGAAAAGATAGTGACCGTGGAAGAACTGATGGTGATCGATCATTATTTACAAATTATATTTTAAATTCATTAATGCGATTAAATGTTCGTGAAGGTCAAACTTATAATATTGAATATACTTTCATTCATGCCGCTAATTATAAAGATGCTTATGGTAATGAAGTATGTGGTAATTATGACTATGTCACATTAGATTATTATCATTACGCCGCTAATTAAAGAATCATCAAAATGTTTTAAAAAAGTTATGAAATCATTTATTGAAATCATAACTTTTTTTGTTTAGTTTAATGTACTTATTTATAAAAATCACATTTTTCCATGTGTTTTAGCTACTAATTCCCACATTTTTCCGGCTGTTTTGGCAAAAAATTTCACATTTTTCCAGACTTTTTAAGTGATTTTTTCACATTTTTCCAACGACATAAATAAGATCTCTATAATTCAAAAGAGTTAAGCAATCTATTAATTGCACCTTTTGAATAACCAGTGACTTTTTTATAGTCTTGCAATCACTATGAATTAGCTTTTACAAGTGCAATAATATCTTCACCATATGCTTTACACTTCTTTTCAGTAAAGCCGCTTATTTTGCTTAATTCTTCCATAGTTTTAGGCATATAAAAGATAATGCTATCTAATTGTAGGTTATTAAATATATGGTACGGCTTATAATGAAGTTCTTCTGCTTTTTTATAGCGATACACTCTAAGAGCTTTATAAAGTTTTTCATTTAAACTCTTAGGATCATCAATATGAACAAATAATCTTTTTTCTTTAGGTTTCTTTTCAAATGGAAAAGCCTCTTTTAATAATATATCTTTACCTTTGTTTACAATTATATAAGTTATTTCTTCGCCATATTTATTATATTTATCTTCAGTAAAACCACACTTCATAAATTCTTCTTTAGTAGTTGGTTGTTTAAATACTAAAATGTCTAATTGTTTATTAGTTAAAACATTATACGATAATCTTTTTAATTGCTTAGCTTTTTTAGAGCGGAATATTTTTAAAGCAACCTGTATTGATTCAGAAGGATTAGTTATGTAATTATCATATTTATTATCTAATGACTCATCATACTCATTAGTATTCGCATTAAAATACTTAGAAAAATCATAAGTTCTTGGTGAATCTTTAGCGATAATGATATTAGCAATATTAAACATAGGATTATCCATAATGTCATATCTAGATTTTTGTAATACTTCGCCTATTTTATCATTCAAATTATCTAGTTCTACAATATATTTATTAATTTCATTTTGTTCAAAAGCAATACTAATTGTCGAATTATAATTTGTAACAACAAGTAATGAATAAATAGGGAATCCTTTTATTACTTCATCAGTATTTAATAATTTAGCTATATCATTAACATGATATTTATTTTGAATTATTGGGTTAAGTATTTCTACTTTGTTATATACTTCTCCTAGTACATTTTTAAGTAATCGATAAAAAGTACCATCTTCATTAGCTTCAATATCTCCAATTAGCATTTTAACATCTAAAGCCACTACTCCATGTGGAGTAATAACAATATAATCTATTAATGAATTATTAAGTGTTATATTTTTTAAAACAATAATGCTTTCTTTTGAATGTTTTAATTTATTATCAACTTTTGTTTTGATTTTGTCATAAATTTTAATATTAATTAGTTCATTATGTATTATTTCTTTTTGATCTTCATCAACAATATTTAATAGATTTTCTAAAATTAAAAATTGATTAACATTATTCACATTCTCATTAAAAAAGACTGGCTCTTTTAATTTATAATGTTTAACGTGATCTATTAAGTCTAAATAATCCATAACTGCCTCCGATTACTATATTCATTATAAATGATTTGTCGATTTAATAAAATTATCAATAATTATTTTACATTACTTTATTAACAATCTTCAAATTTGCACACATGCTTTCTAATTTAAAAGCATCTTGCTTGCAATTAAATAAACAAAAATTGTTAATTATATTTCGTTCTGTATTTGCTGTCCAGTATATTATTAAGTGCTTTTTAGCTCGGGTTATAGCAGTATAAAATATGTTATGCGATATTATTTCTTCAACTTCGTTAGAAATCACTATTTTTACAGATTCAAATTCTAACCCCTGTGCCTTATGTATTGAAACCGCATACGCAATTTGAAATGGAATATGACAATCATTTTTATAGTCTTGATCATAATCTCTTTCAGAAGGCTTTTTAACAGAAAAACCCAACAAAGTGTTTCCTTCGTCATATCCAAAAAAGTCAATACCAACTGAGTCAAACAAATATGTAGAAATAGAAGAAAATACCTTTATTTTAAAATATAAACTATTCTCATCTTGAGATACATCAAGAATTTTGCCTTTTAAATTATTGTAAAAGATTCCAGAAAATCTTTCAGTCTCATAAAATAAAATTGGATCATTTACTTTGAAAATGTATTGCTTCCATCTAATTTCTTGTCCTGTATTTTTGCATTGTAAAATTTTATTTATGTTATTTATTCCATATAATCCATCATAATTCAAACACAAAACAATTTCATCTTCATTCTCTTTTTCAAAAATAGAATTATCTAACTCATGAGAAATTTCTTCAGTATCTAAAAGTTCCTGTAGTCCTTTGTCTAAATTTCTTGTTGCATGCCAAACTCTTTTTAATATTTCACTATTACTTCTAAATTGATTGTTGAAATCAACTATGGCCTTTGAAGGCACAAAAAAGCGCAATAAACTAAACCAATTTCCAAATTTAATAGATGGTATTTGAAATATATCTCCACAAAGTAAAAGCATTTTAAATTTTCCATGTTCTAGAATTGATTTCATATCCTTTGTACTTATCGTACTACATTCATCGATTATCAAAAGATCATACTCTGAGAAGTCATTAGATAAATATTTTGATATAGTGGAATATTTAGCTTTATTTGCGCCAATTTTTTGTCTCATATTGTCAACAGCCGGATTAGTCATTGCTATACAACAAATGGTTAGCTCAGGAAGAATTCCAACAACCAACTTAGCAAAATATGATTTTCCAGAACCAGCAGGCCCATAAACAATAAAAACAGATTGTTTATCAAAGCAGCGTAAAGCAGCGTTTTCTTTATCTTTATCATCAAAATATATCCCACTATTATCAATTTTATTTTGTGCATAAGAGCAAAAATGAGGAAATGTTTCTTCTTTGCTTTTCTTTAATATTTCACTAATAACATATTCTGTATTATCTTTATTTTCCTTAAGAAAAACATTTTCCTTTGTGACTATAATTTTTCTTCCAAAGTATTCTTCTTTTTCAAAGTTGTTATTATATTTTTTTATTTCCGGCTCATCTTCATCTGATAAAATTTCTTTATAAGGAAGGAATAAAACTCCAGTGTTATTAGAAATAGAAGAAACTGTTCTCGCTAAATATTCACCTCTGTAATCTTTAATAGAAAAAATATTACAAATATCAGAAAGACTTGGTTGATGTTGATATAGAAATGATGAAAATGGATTAAGTTCAAAAGGATATACTTTTGTAGTCAAATGAAGGCCAAAACATAATTCATTATCAAAAAAAGCAAGTTGTTTATTTAAAATACTATTATTCATATGATAAAGCAGATAAGAGACTGTTCTCCATCCTTGTTTCCTACTACTAATAAATTTTCTAACATAGTTCAAAAGCAATAGTAAACTCGGTTTATTTCCGCTTGTGAAGCAAGAGTTTATTACTAATTTGTATTCTGTTTCACTTAAATTCATTAACTTATTCAAGGTTAACTTATTTTCTTTAATATATGTCATCAATGATCTATATCCTGCTGTTTTAGTATTATAAGTATAGTCTAATCTAAAAATTCTATCTAATTTTTCAAATTCACATTTTCTAATAGATACTTCATAACTCACTATGAAAAAATAAGGGGCTGCTACGCCCAAATAATTTATTATTTTTGTAACTATTTTTGCTTTTATGCAATAATTTGGAAAAATATCTAATAGAGAAAAAGCAGAAAATCTGTCAAATTTCGTTATATTATCATTCGCATTTGTCAATGTATATTCATAAAACAAAACGTCATCAATAAATATTATTTTTTTCTTTTGAACATAGTATCGTTCATATTTCATTAAATTAGGTTGCAGATCCAATCCATTAAATCCATTAATTATCTTTTTGTAATAGTTAAAAAAAGAGTTATCTAAATCAATAGGATATTTCTCTAAATTATCTAGTATTTTTATATTAAATTCATCGGCAAACAATTTCTTAATTCTAATCAAAAAATAAAAATACTTTTGTATCAATCTTTCAGCATACTCACCATAAATAGATTGATGTCCAATAGACGAATTCAGGCAATCTAAAAATTCGCTTAAAAAATTATATTTTGAATTAGCCTTACAAAAAGAATTTGCTTGTTCCTCTTCTTTGTATCTTTTATCAAATATTTCAGGGGATTTAACCTCTCTAATATAACACTGCAAGTTTTGAACAAAATGCCGTAAAGATACAATTATATTCTCCGCTACTTCTTTTCGTTCTTTTTCATCTACTTGTGATAACGCCGACACAATATGTTGATCTTCTTTCTTAATAGTATAAAGCCAATAATCTTTATCATGATGTTCAAACATTTTTTTCCTCCGTAAACATATAGCTCAATGTAATTTTTCTATAGTAGTAAATTGTATTTTTTTTATTTTTCAAAAGCGAAATAATGTCTCAATAGTATTTTTTTGTTAATAATACTCGAGTTC
>CAKPJO010000014.1 GCA_934162685.1 uncultured Bacilli bacterium
ATAATATTCAACTAATAAATATTCATCCATAACCGAATGATTCCAAAAATTATTTAACAGCAAAACTTGATTATTTTCTTCGAATGTTTTTAAATTTAAAGTAATCTCTCTATAATTTTTAAAATCATAATAAATAGGATTTAACCAAGATAATAGCATTTTAGAATACGGATCATGATCAGAAATATTATAATCCATCATTGAATGTCCACCTAAGGCAATATTATAGTTATCACTAGGATAATAATCCCTTAACCCAAACAAATGTCCTGTTTCGTGGATAATAGTATGCGCGTCAATTTCATAACTTGATGTCGAAAAGAAATCTAATCCAACCCACATATGTCGAGCAAATTGTGGCCTTATAAGATTTGGTTCAGCATCAAATGTTGAAACCCAAGCCCAAAAATTTCCACTACGCTCTGAAGTTTGAGAAGAATAAACAAACACTACTGCATCAACGTATCCATCTTTATCTTGGTCAAAAGAAGATAAATATTCATCACTAACACCAGCATTATTTAAATACTCATAAGCAGGAACACCTGGAAAATAATTACCATCTTTAGTAAGTTCGTCCACGGTATATGGAACTTTTAATACCGGAGCAACATCACCACTGATATGAACTTTTCCTAAACTACTTTTTTCATAATATTCTGCTAAAGAATAATATGTATTTCCGTATGTTGATAAATTAGGTTCAAAAAAGGCTTTTCTAATCTTTTCTAAATCATCATCTTTAAATTCTCTTTCTTCTTCAAACTCAAAAGGAATAACTAATAGTTTTTTATTTCCTATTGCGCTTGTTGATTTAGTTTCTTTATATTCAGTAGTATTGCTTAAAATAAGATTGTTGTTTAATAGTCCCTCACTAGGCTTGATATTTGCTCCATTGCAAGAACTAGCGATAGAGCAAATCAAACCTAAAAATATAAATCTTTTTTTCATAACTTTCATACTTATTCACTTCTTGAGCAAGTAAATGTTTCTACATTACCATTAACCTCAAATGAAATAGTTAATGTGTTCATATCTTTTGAAAGAGTAAATGATAATGGCAATGTAACAAATAAAGCGTCAGATGAAGTAGCAATGAATGTTCCAACATAGTGATCTCCTTCTTCTTTTAATGAGAAAGTACAATTTAAATATTGCGAGAACATTTCATCTAATAATAAACTTGCTTCATTATTACTCATTAAGTTAATAGTAAGAGTATGTTCACCAGAACTTGTTTCACCATCATATGTTGATCCTGCGACTAAGAATTCTGGAGTAATTTTGCTAAGTGCTTCATACATATCCCATTCAGAATTGTAATATGATAAAGAGAAATCAAACGACATAACTAATTGCATTTCTAGTGTATCTCCACTTACATGGGTTAAAGCAAAACTATAGTATCTTTCGCCTTTACTAATTACGTAATTAGCCACTTCTTCTTTTGAAGATAACTTATCTTGAATTGTTACTACACCTGTTTCACCAGTTCCAGTAGGAACGAATTCAAATTGATATTTAACACTATTGCCTTGTTTAGTTCCAAATTTAGCGGATGATAACACTTCATTAATTGCTGGTGCAGCACTAACATGGACATTAACCACTTCTTTTACATTTGCATTAACAGCACTTGCAAAAGTAATTGCATAATCTCCACTTTCTTTAGCTACAAAACTCCACATGTCTACTGCATCCATCCATTCATTGACCTTAATTTGTTTTTTAGTTAATTCATATTTAGATGAATCAACACCATCAATTGAAGCATTGACGTTTTGATTTGCGGCATCTGGTAACACACCAGCTTTAATGATGTATTCAACACCAACAAAGCCATCAAACTTATTGTTAGCTAAAACATAAGAGTTATATCCTTTTGGTGCTATAGTGAAGTAAGATAAAGTAATAGATTTTGGTTGTGCTTCTGTTACTTCAACTTTAAACGATTTAGTAACATTCGTAGTCTTTATAGAAACATCAAACTTACCAACCACATTTGGAGTTCCGTTTATAGAATTATTAAATGAGCTAAATCCTAAAACTAAACCTTCTGAAGCAGTAATTTGTGGCTCATCAAAAGCAAAACTAGCAGTTTCAGGAGCAACATTAGATAATGACAAATTAATAGTTTCTCCTTTTGCTACTTTAATAGTTTCGCCAGTAGCAACTGCTTTTCCATCAAACATTACATCAAATGATGCAACTTTAAGTGAACTTAATGAAATTGGTGAAACAAATGTTCTAGCACCTGTTTTTTGACTAATTTCAAATGTTTTAACACTTGATGCTTTAGCGTCACTATTTAATTGAATTACTCCTAGCTCATCATCAACCATAAAGCTAGATTGGCTATATGTATCAATTGTAACATTAACACTATTAAACTCTTCTTTTTCTCCAATAGTAAATTCACAACTAACTTTTAAGAATTGCCAAGCATCTAATGATTCAAAATATCCAAATGAAAAAGAATAATTACCATTTTCAACTTGATATTTAAAATCTTTATTTACATTTTGTTCGCCATAAGAATATAAGCCTTGCACTAAATTTTCAACACCAGTAAAACTAGCCGAATAACCTAATACACTACTAAATTTGAAACCAATAGATTCAAAAGTATCATATGGTTTTTTTATTGATCCATCAGATTTAAATTTTTGTACTGCCACAACACTACCATCAATGTCAGTTAATAAATACATATCATATTCGCCATTATAATCTGCACCAGTATAATGCAGTGTGGCGCCGTTAGAATCTTTACCAAATTCAAATAAGCTTTCACTTGATTCATCAGTCCAATCATCTTTTGAACTTATAGTAACATTGCCACTAGCAATCAAGTCAGCCTTTGTTACTGCTTTCTCAACTGCTTTTTTTACTGCATCAGCGCTAACTGAACTTGTACTTGCTGAGATAGAAGTACTTGTACTAGGTTTTGTTGATGTGGATACACTTGCAAGCGACCCTGAAGATGAAGTAGATCCACTATTAGTAGCACTTGCGTTAACAGATGGTTCAATAGAGCCAGAATTTACGGAATTATCATTGGTACATGAGAATAAAGAAAATGCCAAAAATAATGCCAAAAAAGAACAACTTTTTCGTTTCATAATTATTTCCTCTTTCGTTTTTTAATTGCAAATATATTAGCATTGCACAAATATCTTTGCAAGTATTTTTTGTTCATTACTCAATAATTTTTTTGATTCCCATTATGCAAGCGCCTTACGAACTTTTTCTTAAAGAAAAAATTAAAGTTATTTTCTTTGCGTTATTCTATAGTTAAGTAGGTGATAATGTGGACCGTATTCTTGTATATCATAAAATATTCAAATTAAGTGTCATTGAACCAAGACAAAATAGTAATAATATTTTATCTATTCGCTTTGTCGATGGTGTTTATACCATTAATAACGCAACAGGAATTGAAAATAACCATTTTTTAATAACTCTTTCTGATGAATTTGAAAACTGTATCATTAACGTCAAATATAAAAATAACTTTGATAGATTAACTAAAGAACGTGCTTATAAATTCAAATTATCATTATCAACTTGTAAAAGCATAATAAGCAAAATTAAATCTGTAATTGGAATCGATTAATAATCAAAAGTAATTTATTTTTGTCATAAAATTCATATAAATAGACTTATATTTTTAAAAAAGTTAAAAATTAACAAAATGTAAGTGTTTTCTTGCACTTATTACTATGTAATAAAATAAAAAGCGTGTATAATGCTTTTATTGTGTAGTTAAAAATTAAGGAGGATTACTATGTCAAAAAACAAAAATAAAGTTGTACTTGCTTTAGCAATTAGTTTGCTTATTGCTTCTTGTACTTCTAATGTTACTAGCGGTTCAAACTCAACTAGTAACTCTATTTCAAATGGCTCCACTAGCGGGAACAACCAAAATAGTTCATCTATTACACCTTCCACAAAAATTAATAAAGAACTTATTGCCAAAAAATTAAATTCAATCGTGGAAGCAAATAGTTTTACTTTAGAAACAGAAATACTTGAAGATGCTATCAAAAAGACCGATGTTTATAGTGAAAAATATGTTCATTTAGAGACAAAAGGAAAATCACATATTTTAATGAAAAACATCCAAGACTCATCAAAAATCAATTCATATAGTTTTGATAATTCAAATAAAAAGCTTGAATTTTTATCAATCGATAGTGAATTAGTTAATGGTGAATATAAAAACAAAACAAATTTATCATCATTTAACGCTTTAAACGAATACAAAGATGAAAATAACAAAGGAACATTTACTAAAGATGATATTTTATTAAGTGTTGATGATTATGTTACTAATAACTTCGGGATTGTTATTTCTTTTGCATCAATGCTTAATTTAAAAGAACTCGCTGAAAATGAAACATTTGTTTATGCAAAATTTAATTTAGATGAAAAAGAAAATTTAGCATTTACTCTTGTTGAATTAGTCGGTTTAGATACATTTGTGGATTACGCTCGTGGCACTTTTAAAAACATCAATAATTCTACTTCTAAATTAGAAGAAGATTTACTAAAAAATTCATTTAATTTTGAAACAATCTCTTCTACCATTTTAGATAGTGCTAAAAAAGAATCTTATGCCTTTGAATTAGAATTCGACCAAACAAATGAATATGGTGGCGGTTGGATTGAAGATACTGGTGTCTATGATATTCATAAAGATACACTTCATACAAAAATTGGTTATGATGAACATTATTACACTAAAAAGAATAATAATTCTTATGAAGTATACCTCGATTCACTAAATAACGTACAAGAAAAAGACACTTCTATTGCTTGGGATGATATTAATTATTTAAATGATATCGTTTCATCAAATAGTTTAATGAAACTTGATGGAAATAATTTCCGTTACATTGGTTCAGACACATTTAAATTATTCAATGCCTTAACATCCGCTAAATCGATGGGTAACCTTGATATTGAATATATTGATTTGGAAATTGACGCAACTGGATTTAAGTCTGCTCATGCAAAATTTGAAGATAGTTATGAAATTGCTGGACGTCAAATTGTTTGGTATGAAGCATTTGTTAAAATCGCTAAAGGTAATGATATCACTCTTCCTACACCTTTAGAAGAAACAAGTGATACAAACGATATTCGAAAAACGTTTAGTTATTTTAAAGATACTTTCTCTGTTAAAATGTATGATGACCGTGATAAGAGTAATGTAACAAATGTCACTTTCTCAAATGTTGAAGGTAACAAATATATCTTAAGAGAAGAAAAAACATTAAAACCTGGTTCATTAGAAGAATATAACAATAAAAGAACTGGTTTTGGTGTTAATAAAAATAATGAAGTTGTAGAATTTATGATTAATTCAGTAGGCGATGTCTTTGCTTTAAGTGAACCAAGAAGTGATATTTCTATTACTGATGTTCTTAACATGAATATTAGTGAAAAATTATTTAAGAAATCAACCATGGATGGTGTACCTTGCTATAGTTTAAGAACAAGTTTATTAAAAGTTGATGACAACTTACTTGGCTACAATCACTTAAAAGATTTCCGTCCAATGTCATTAAAGATTTATTTTACTGATAATAAAGCAATCAAACCAACAAGTTATAATTATCGATATAGTTATAATGATGGTCAATCAACCGGATCAGAAACCGTTGAATTTACTGGTATTGGCGCTGATGAAGTAGAAATTGATGAAACATTAGCAAGTAAGATTGCTGAATTAACAACTTACCAAGAACCTTCTACTTGGGAAATGGAAGAAAATGTTTATGAAACATTAATCTCTTTCTTAGGTAAAGAAAAAGCTGTTTTAGTTCCATATATATATGAAAAAGAATTATTTGGAAAATGGTACGCTATTACAACTAATATTGTTAATGGTAAACCAACAAGACTATCTATTTATTTACCAGATACATACATTGATTTTGATGATGAAACAAATTATATGCAACGATTAGAAGATAAAATCAAACAAAATTCACACTTTGTTAAAGATATTGATTCTAAAGGAAAGACCATTTATTACTACGAAGATGGCGATGCTTATACACTGGCTATTGCATTAAGCGATAATCCAAAAAGTGGAATTGAAGTTTATATTCCAGATTAATGAAGGGAGACTTAACTAATATGAATTCAAAATTAAAAATATTATTAGCTTGTTCTATTTTTGTTATTTCTAGTTGTTCTAAACCTTCTAATAATAGTACAAGCAATAGCGGACATCAAAACACACCTTCTGATTTCTATAATTACTTACCTCAAGAAAAAAATGAAGATTACTTATATCAATATTTAACATATGTTGGTCTTCATGGTAATTACACTTTGACTTATGATATTGAAGGCACAGAATGTTATGACTTATTTAATGAAGAGTATTACTATATGTCTATCTTAAATAATGGTGGCGTTCTTCTTCCATATTACGACCAAAGTGAAATAAAAGGCAATGTTGTGTATCGTTACGAATTAGACAATAATAGCATCAACCTTCTATTACCTGAAAATGGTATTACCACTGAAAAATATTATGTAGATAGCATTAACGAGATAAGTTATTTTTCTTTGTTAGCGGATAAAACTGATCCAAGATATCTTATTTCTCATAATTCATTCATTTATAACAAAACTGATGGTAAATACTACTCTAATAGTGTAACATTAAATTCCTTATTAACAATTGCCGTTGGTTATTCTAGTTTAGTATTTAATGGATTAATATCTGGTGTATCATTTGATTTCTTAAATAGCGGAGATATCTCATACACTATTTACATGACTGGATTAGATGAAAACGGCGAACAATATTCTTCGAAAGTAACAACAGCAAAATTCTCAAATATTAATGGTTCAAAAATAGATTCATTAGAAAAATTTAAAAAAGATTTTACTTTTAAAGAAACATTAAATGAATCTAGTGAAAATTTATTTGCCTCTACTTCTTTAGCTACTCATAGTGTTGTTGAACAACAAGTTGGTAATGAAGAAAAAGAAACAATTTTAAATAGCAATTTAAAATATAACGCTAATTTCATTAATATTGATACTAATGATCTTGTAAATAATAGAAATTATTCTTATGTTTATAAACACAAAGAAAATGTCGCTACTGTTGTGGGAATTAATGGCTTAAACGAAGTCATTGAAGATGCATCTGATGTTTCTTGGAATGATTTAATTAAACCTAGTGATGTGTTTGATCACAAAGCCTTCCGAAAAATAAGTGACAATACTTATCGATACTTTGGTTATCATAGTGAAGCATTATTTTATTCATTAACATATTTAAGCTTTGAAATGGCAATTAAGAGTTTAGACATTGTAGTAGAAAATAATTCTATTAAAGAAATGAATGTTGCTTTATATCGCAATGTATCTGATGAAGATTCTAGTTATATATCAACTTTTATCAAAGTAACATTCTCAGAAAATCCAACAATTATTGAACCAGCACCATTTACTATTACTACCGAAAAAGAAATTGAAGATAATAATAAAATTAGTCTAGCATTTAATAAAATTAAATCTGGCAACAATTTTGAAGCAATAATTGAAGATTATGGTTCTTATACAAATATAAAAACCAAAATGATTGTGGCTGATAACATTGTTTACTTTGAACAATATGAAGAACTATCTACAACTGTTATTAGTTCTCGTGGTTTTGTTGAAAAAGAAGGAAAAGTAATTCCATTTACTATTGAAACTAATGATCAAGGAGAAAAGACTCCAAAAGCACTTAGTTCGGGAATCATAGGAAAAACATTAAATGACTACATTGGATTTAGTTTAAGTTCTGTAGTATTTACACTTAATGGTAACACTATCGTTCCTAAAACTAATGTAATTGATATAGCTAATTATATGTTTCCACAATTCTTTTCAAATTTCTCATTAGGTTATATGACTGTGGATACATTAAAAATGAACTTAAATAGTAATAACGAAATTACAAAAATTTTATATAACTATAGTCGTCCTGTCGGAGATGGTTATCAATCTTACGAAGGCAAAGAATCTATTACATTTTCAAATTATGGTACTGCAAAGTTAGGACCTAACCTAACTAAAAAAATAAACGCATTATAATCAAAGGAGGAAACATTTATGAAAAAAGGGAAATTATTAATCTTAATGTTATTACCTCTTGCACTTGCAAGTTGTAATAACCAAACATCCAACTCATCAACAGGGGGAAACTCAGTTTCTACCTCAACAAGTGGCTCAACATCAACTTCACAAGAAATTCTTCCTACCGATATTGAAGTACAAGTTAATGGAGAATATGTTTTAAATAATGATATCTATGATGTTTTAGTGGGTACTGAAATTTCTTTTACTAGCAAAGTCATACCTGAAAATGCCACAAATAAGGAAATTATTTATACTCTCTCTGGAAATGACAAAGACAAAGTGTCTGTTAGTAAAGACAAAATTAAATTTCTTAAAGCCGCTGATGAAATTAAAATAACTATTTCGGTTGAAGGAACCTCCGTTAAAAAAGAATTAATATTTAAAGTTTCAACTTTAGAATCTAGATTCTTATCATCTTTAAAAGCTATTAAAGACACAACCAAAGCAGCGGAATTAAAAGCAAGTAAAGTAACATTCCAAAATTCTTCTGATAGCGTAATAACCGTAGAATTATTTAAAAACGAATTAATTCAAACAACTACTTCTGGTTTAAAAATCGTTAGACAAATTAAAAATAATACTTACTATGAATATCGTTTTGATGATGAATATTTAATTGATTTTGTAAAAGAAGATGTAACAAATGAAAATAGACAAGATGTACAACAAAAAGTAAATTATATTTTTGCTAATAACCAATATGGATTCTATACAATCTTATTTGGAGATAATGGTGTAATTAATGATTTTACAAAGAATAAAGATGCATTAAAATGCGAAGTAACTTCTGATGGATATATTTTATCTATATCATCTAGTAGCAAAGATTCAATTACGGAAAATGTAACTTACTTAAAAGAAACATTAACATTAAATGTTACAAATAATGTTGTTACTAAATTTAATTTTGAAAAACAAGAATTTGATTCAGAAACAGCAACAACACCTTTAAGTACATCATTTGTTAAGATGACTTTAGAAGGAACAAGCAAAGTAGAAAATACAAATTCTATTAGCGAAGATGATTTTAAATATGGTGATTTTACTCCTTCTATTTCTACTTCAAACGGAAAATATTATGTCGGAATGTCTTATGGATTTGATATTGCTTCAGATAACGAAAATGCTTCTGATTTAGTTGATAAAATTACTGTAACTAAAGTTGAAAATGATGGAGAATACGATGGAGATGTTCTCACATATAACTCTTTAAGTGAAACATTTAAAGTAAACATTGCTGGTAAAGCAAAAATTACTTTTAGATCACAAAGTGGTGTAACTAAAACTATTTCTGTTACAACATCTAATCGACCAGTTAATAGTATCATAATTGATCAAGAACCAAGTCAAATCACACAAGGTCAAACTATTAAATTAAGCGCAACTGTTTATCCTAATACTGTTTCACAAAATTATGTCGCATCAATAACTGAAGGTGCTGCTATTGCATCATTAACTAAGAATAGTGATGGTTCTTATTCCTTAACCGCTAATGAAGACGCTACAGTAGGCGCAACAATTAAAGTAACATTTGAAGCAGTTGAACTTAAAGAAGATGGTAGTAAAGCTATAGCAGAAATCACTTTAACAGTAAAAGAAAAATCTTCTTCTTCTGATAATAACTTAGCAGGTGAATGGGTGGCAATTAACGATGAAGATGGTTATAATCCTGTGTTAGTATTAAATGAAGATGGTACTGGCACATTACAATTTGATTATCCATATATTGGAACTGAATATTTTAAATTTAGTTGGACAAATAATTTTTCAAGTGTTATTGATTCTGAAAGTTTAAAGTATTTAGATGAATATGGCGATGAACAATCTACTAATTTTTATGAGCTTAATGCTTCTACCTTTGCTGATGGCGTATTGACAATAACTATCTGTGATACTACCGATTCTACAAATTTCACATTTACATTTCAAAAAGCATAACAAATAAAGATTCTTAAAAAGGCTTACAAATCGTAAGTCTTTTTTTGTAGTTCATTATTAATAATTTTTAAAACATATGATTTTTTGTTAGAAAAAGCGACAAAAAAATTCCGACAAAAACATCGGAATTTTAATTAGAAATAGCAATCAGTATGCAAATTATTTTTTATTGGTTTTTGTTATTAATTTAATAACATTATACGCTCCATCGTATAAGCCACTTTCTTTATTATGGAGAATATTTTCATTCATGTGGATTAATAACAACTTATCATTTAATAAAGAATCAAGCATTTCATTAATTTCTTTACTTGTACAACATTCATATGTTCCATCACCATATTCACTTGCATGAATTGCCCCATATGCTTCATGTCCACCTACTCTTTGAATCATAAGTTTAGGAATTGGATAATACGCTAATTCACTTGGTTTAGTAATAAGTAAATCGCATATACGCATTAATACATTTGTGGAATATACTGCTTGAAATATTTCTTTGTTATATAGTGCATAAATTCCTTTATTAAAGTTATCATTATTAACATCTTCCATAAAGTTTTCATATTTATTATCATAAATTTTCATGACACTTTCTAATTCTTTAATGTCTTTACACATTTTCTTAAGCACTTTTTCATGGTCACCAAAATTAATAAATAAAACTACTTTATTTTCATTAATATAAGGTAATAAATGTTTCACAATTGATTTAAATATTGGATATTGCGCACCCGCGCCACCAACAGTTAATAATAAACGAAGTGGTTTATTGTTATTTATACGATCTAATCTATCTTCAGTATCACTTTCTAAATTGGCCACTAATTCATGATCAATATAATGGCCTACATCTTTTAAAGAATCATCAGGCATTGGAAGTAATACTTTCTTTTTAGCAAATCCATTTAATCTTTTATAACCTAAATAAGCAAAGTGTGTTTGGACTGTATGAAGTGCACCTTCTGAAAGATGAAGTGCCATTGGCCAGTTATCAGGAATAGCATTACACACATTAGTCATACCGGCATGAACTGCACCTTGACTAGGCCATACGTGAGTGGCAATAAAAGGAACATCTTTAGGAAAATCCGTATATAAAGGCACTAATAATTCTGAATTTTTTTGGTCGATTGCATTATAAGTTAATTGACGAAATCCTTCACTATTCATTGGCTCCCAAAATAATTTATTAAATAATTTTGACTTTTGTGATAATTTAGAGCCCATAGAATAAAGTTTATTTTGATGTTCAATCATTTTTCCGCCGGTGGTTTTAAAACTATTTAAATCAAACCAATATGGTTTATATCCTAAGGCAATGGCACAACTTGCAAACGCTAAAGAAATGCGGTAATGACCAAATCCCATTCGAATATTACCAATGATAATCGCTTTTTTATCAAATTTCATATCATCAATAGCGAGTTCTAATTTATTAATAGTTTTATCTTTGCCTAATATATTTAGTGGTTTAGCGGATAAATGATATTGAGTTTTACTTTCATCACCATATTTTCTTTGATATTTCTTTTTTGATTTAAGAGCTTTCTTATAAGTTTTTTCATCAATTACATTGCCAAATATTTCTTTAGATCTTTCCATAAGTTAATTCTCCTTTTTTAGTATCATAACTAAAATTATATCTATTTTTATTAAATTCTGTCACGAATTTAATATATTTTTTATCATAAGTAATATTTATCACTTTATGCTGTTTAAATTCTTGATATTTTTGTATTAACTCTTTTTTAGATGCATCATAATTAGCAATATTATCACTTGTCATGTAGATAGATCCAAATATATAGTTAATAATTATTAATGCTTCTTTTTGTAATTCATTTAACTTAACATTTTCTTTTCGCATAATATAAACATCTGGATCATTATTAAAGCCAAGTCCATTTATATAATAACGATTGATGGTGTTTTGTAATGTGATTTTGGTAGATATTCTTTCTCGATGCATAAATTTCATAAACCAAACGTCATCAAAAATAAGTGAAACATCTGGACCAATCCTACAATAATCAACAACTCCAAAAGCGCTAGCTAAAGGCACTCCACATCCTAATATTAAAGTATTAGGAACACATTCACGAATAAACTCAAGCGCTTGATACATTTGTTTTGCTCTTGATTTGTTTTGATGATTAATACATACAGCATGTAAGAAATCAATTTTAATAAAATCAAATCCCACTTCATTTACTAAATAATTTAATTCACTTTTAATATATTCTTTAACTTCTTTTTTATCAAAGTCAAGAGCGTAAAATCCGGACCAATTAGTTCCTATTTTTAATGGCTTACCATCTTTTTTAATGAACCAATCAGGATGATTTATAAATGTTTCCGACTTTTCTTCTCCAATAAAAGGAGCTAGCCAAATACCCGCTAATTTATGAGATTCGTGGATTTTATCTACCACATATTTTAAGCCATGAGGAAATTTAGTTTTATCGATATTTTTAAAATCTCCTACTGCAGTTGCGTATCCATCATCAATTTGAAATAAATTATAACTATCATCTAAAGAAGATAAATCCCGTAATATGATATCTTCATTAATATCTTGATAATAATTATACCAAGTGGTATAACCATTAATTTTTTTATTAATTACCTTATAATTTAATAATTCTTTATAAGTATTAAATAATTCATTTATTTTGCCATTAATTACAATAAAGTCTAGCAAAATTGTTTCCTTTTCTACTACTTCTCCTTCAACATCACTTTCAACGTGCACATAATTGGATTTATCAAAATTAAAAATAGTGTAATAATTTCTTTCATTAAGTGAGGCAAATAATGTATCTTCCTTACCTAAAATATAAGCAAAAGAAAATCCATGAAAACAACCGCTTTTTGAATTATATTTTTTAAAATATGAGTCACCATAATATTCAAAGCAATACATGCTTTTAATAGATTTTGGTAAGTGACTTAAAGAATGCATTTTTCCGTGTCTTTTTCTTACTAATGTATCTGTCCAAGATTGATATCCATTAGGGCAAATATAATCGCTTTTATGATATTTAAATGGTAAATCAATAACAAATGAATGTAATTTGATAGTTTTCTTAGTTAATAATTTATAAATAATTCTTTTTCCGTTTTCTAAAGGAATTATTTCTTTTTTAATAGATACAATTAAATCATTATTAACATCTAAGTTTACTAACTTATCTTCAATAAAATACTTAAGCATATTATTTTTCTTCCGTTACTAATGATTATCTTCAATTGTTTTCATAACACGCTTTTCGTTATAAAATGCTAATATAACTGCACCTAATACACAGAATACGATTGCCACTATTGCGACGATTCTTAAGCCAAATTCCGATGCCGCAATATCATTAGATGTTAAGTCTTGACTTGCCCCTAAAATTGCTAATGAAGTAAAGGCAAGCATGGCAATAGATTGTCCCATTTTCATTGCAAACGTACGAGCGGCAAAGAACATCCCTTCTCTTTTTTCTTTAGTGTTAATAGCGTCTTCTTCGGCAATATCTGCAACAATTGATTGAGGAATAATTCCAAGTAACGCCATTGGGAATGAAGCTATAACAACAATTGCAATACCATAAATTAAATTATTACCAACAGGAATCACGCCAATTAAAGCAGTTATTACATACGCTAAAGCAAGGCCTAAAAATCCAGCAATTGTCATCTTTTTCTTACCAAATTTTTTAACTAATTTTGAAACAACTGGATAAAAACAAGCTGATAAAATAGTCATACCCGCTAATAAAATCATCGTAAAGGATTCATCAATTTTCATTGATACTTTAACAAAGAATGGTAAGCCAGTTTGGAATAAAGTTAAGCCAATCCAATAAGCAATATCCGACCAAACAAATATTCTAAAATCTTTATTTTTAAATGTTGCACCAAGTGATTTAAATGTATTAGAATTTGATGGTTTTACATCAACAAAATCCGTCTCTTTTAATTTAAATGTTGGAAGTAGCATACAAAATAAAGCAATAAGCGCTAAAACAATAAAACAAATTCGATAACTCCAGTTATAAGAAACAACTTTTTGTAATACGCCGCCAAATACAAAAGGTAAATAAGCTAAAACTGTACCAAAGAAATATGTTAATGATATGGCGGTCGAAATATACATACGATCTTCTTGAGTTTTTCCAAATTCGGAAATTAAAGCATTATAAGGTGTGCAATACATCGTCATAAATAAATAAAATAAGATTAAGAATACTAAAATCCAAGCCACATTAATACCACTAATATGCTCAACAGGTGCACAGAATACTAATACGGTAATAACCGCAAAAGGAATCGCAGCTACACGCATAAAAGGAATTCTTCTTCCTTTCGGATTTTTTGATCTATCCGAAAGTGTTGCAATAAGCGGGTCAGTAACAGCATCAAAAATACGGCAAATAAAAGTAATTAACCCTAATATTGTTAATACCCCAAATATAACAAGGCCAGGTTTAATATACTTAGTTGCAGAATCTGATGTTGGCAAATAGAAAGTTACTAACCAAGCATTGATAATTCCTCCTAATATGGACCAGCCTAATTGTCCGATAGCAAAAATCCACATCTCTTTTTTTGTTAATCTTCTTGTATTCATATTAATTTCCTCCTTTGATATAATCGATGAACACATCTATTAATAACGTTATTTGTTTTATACTTGATACTAAACCATCCGAATGTAAAATTGCTCTTTTCGATAACTTTGAACATGTGGATAATAAAGCATGAGTATAAGTAAAATATATTTCATCTTTATTAATATTGGCTTTTATTGATTTATCATTAACACCAATATTCCAAATATTATCAAATATATCTTTAATAGTAAGAAGTTCTTTTTCATATTCATTAATATCATCCATAGAAATGTTTTTATCAATGATGTAATTATCAAAATCATTAATGAATATGAAAAATGATTGGTTATTACTATAAATATCAATAAAACAATTAAAGAATTGTTTGACTTGTTCTAAACCACTACTTTCTTTATAAATAAATTGATAATCAAAATATTTAGTTTTTACTTCATTCCATAAATATATTGCTACTTTATAAACAAGATTTTCTTTTTTACCAAAATAGCGATACATTGATGCTTCACCAATATTTAAACTATTAGCAATGTCCACTACTGTTACTTCTTCAATTGATTTTTCAATAAATAATTCACTTGCTTTTTTGATTACTTCATTTATCCTTTTTTCTTTTGCTTTTGACATGTAATCACCTCAATTATGAAATTGATAGGTTATCTATCAATTTTATAATATCACTTTTGTAAGCGCTGTCAATAATTTTGTTTTAAAAATGGT
>CAKPJO010000015.1 GCA_934162685.1 uncultured Bacilli bacterium
GGGTAATAGTGACTACCTAACGCTATTACCGGTTTCCCGTCTTTAATTAATAATCCATTAGAAATTTCAAACATATTTGTTACCATTAATTACTTACAAATATCGTAAATTTCCGAATATACTTCATTAGCTTCTTTGCTTGCTTTAGAGAAAGAAGAAACTATCTTAGCTAATTCACCATCAAGTTTTCGATCATCAATACTTCCTTTAATTACATTTGCTTCAAAAGCACTTAATTGGTTCATTAATGCTTTAGAATTACTACTCCATTCACTTGTGTTAATAGAAACAGCTTGTTTTTGAAAATTGAATTTTTCAATTCCTAAAGCGTTATAGAATGCTTTTTGTCCAGCATCTAATTCACTAATATCTTTTCCACCAGTAACCATTTGAATATAAGAATCTTTTAACCAGTGGAATGGCATAGCGGAGAATAATAATCCTGCCGAACGCGCATTAGCAAATGATGCATATTCTGGTTTAATTATTTTTTTACCATTTACTTCAGTATAATGAACATCTTTCACACCATAATTAAATAAAGTTTCTCCTTCTTCACGGTAGAACCAGTTTAATATCCTTACTAATTCTTTAGCTCTTTCTTCACTAACCGTGGAAGAAACAACAAATCCATGAACTAAACCAGCTGCAGAAGGAACACCATCATAAGTTTTTCCATCTGGGCATTTAGGACCAGTTAATTTAAAACTTACCCAATCAGCATTAGGAACACGGCTAGCGTTATTTGGATCACGCAATGAATTGAGTGATGTTTGAGCATATTCTGCATAAGTAATACATGCACCTAATTTATTTGCAGACATTAAACTTTCCACACTAGCGGTGATATATTGGTTATCTAATAAATTACCAGCATATAGATCTTGAATTGATGATAAATACTTTTTATAGTTTTGGTGATCAACAACAGCTTGATATCCATTAGCGCTATCATTAGTGAAATAATAAGAAGTGTTAATTCCAAATAAGTATCTTAAATAAGAAATATTTTCGACAGAAAATGGCAATTCATCTTTGCTACCATTTCCATTTGGATCATTATCTCTAAAATTTTCTAATACTTCAGTGAATTGATCCCAAGTAAATGATGGGTTATCTACATCAACTTCAAATGATAACTCACTAGCAACTTTGCTAAGCCAATCTTTACGCATTAAATAAGATAATTGATATTCCGGTTCACGAATATTTGAAATAGAATAAATACCATGTGTCGTTGCATCAGTTAATTGCACCCAATCATCAACGCTTAAATTTTTACGATAATCTGGAGCATATTGCATTAATAAATCATATAATTCATAAGCAGCATCTTGTTCTTTAAATACTTCAATATCAGGAACACGGCAATAAATATCTGGCATATTTTTTGTACTAGAGAATGAATCAACAATTGCATTAGCGTAGGCATCATTATTATAAGATTTGATAATAATTTTTGTGTTTGTTGCTTCTTCTACTTTGCTCATCAATGCATCTGAATAACCAGCTTCGGTTGGTAACATCATTGTGATAGTTAATTTATCACGTGAGTAAAAATCATAATTATTATCAATGTGTTCATAATAATCCTCTTTATGATGTTCGACTTTGTTTTTATTATTACCGCCTCCATTACAAGAAGTAAGAGAGATTGATAATAAACCCGCAAATAACAAAACTAAATTTTTCTTTTTCATAATTTTAATTTCCTTTCTTTATTCTTTTACTGAACCCACTGTAACGCCCTTAACTAAGAACTTTTGTACAAACGGGAAGATAACAAGTATTGGGATAATACTACATACAACTGCAGCATATCGTAATTGGGTTGAGAATGCTTCATCAATTAATAATCCGCCATTTTTTGAATATAATGATGCAGCATCTTTAATAGCATTAGCTAAATAAATTTGTAATGTTGTACTTTCGTTTCCTAAATAAATAAGTGGATACATATAACTATTCCATTGTGCGACAATTATCCAAAGTGCGACTGTAGCAAGAATTGGTTTAGAGCAAGGAATGATAATTCTAAATAATATTTGGAAATCATTTGCGCCGTCCACTCTAGCCGATTCAATAAGTGCTTTTGGTAATCCTTCAAAATAACTTCTTACAACGATAATGTTATAAGCACTTAATAAACCCGTAAGTATTAATGACCATAAACTACCATCTAAATGCAATGCCTTAATTACTGTTAAGTTAGGTATAATACCCGCTGATAAGAACATTGTTAAGATAATAAATTTAGAAAATAAACCCTTTGATTTAAAATCACCATACGCTAATGGATAAGCAGCAAAACATAACAATACAAGTGACAATATACAGTTCATAGCACAAACAAATATCGTTGACCCATACGCCTCATAAATTTGTTTATCACCTAAAATTAGTTTATAAGCATCTAAGTTAAATCCAACTGGTATTAATCCAACTGATCCATTTCTAATGGAATCAGGATTCGAGAAACTTACCGCTACTAAGTGGATTAATGGATATAAGATCATCACCATTAAAATCAACATAATAATAACAACAACAGCATCAAAGATATGTTCGCCAACTGACTTTTTAACTTTCATTTTAGCTTTATATTCTTTCATATTATCACCTACCAAACTGATGTATTGGCCATCTTTTTAGAAATTCTATTTGAAGCAATAACAAATATTAAGCCAACCACACTATTTAATAGTCCTACTGCTGTACCATAACCTGGCATTCTAATACCTTGATCATAAATAAATGTTAAGACTACTTCTGAAACTTCAATATTACCTGGATTTTGTAATAATAAAATTTTATCAAAGTTACTACCCATAATTGATCCTAGTTGCAATGTTAACATTATCAATATTGTTGGAACTAAAGCTGGTAAAGTAATAGTTACAATTTGATGCCATCGCGAAGCACCTTCCACACGAGCGGCTTCATAAAGCTGCGGATCAATCGCGGTCAATGCCGCTGTATACACAATAGTGGACCAACCGGCTGTTTGCCAAATCCCAGACACAACTTGAATAAATCTAAACCATTCATTACTTGATAAAAAGTTTTGTTGATTAACTTTAAATACATTTACCAAAATGTGATTTATTAATCCGCCTGCAGCATCACTATCAAATACTAGATAGATAATACCAACCAAGGCTGTTGTGGATAGGAAATGCGGCAAATACGAGATTGTTTGGGCTGTTCTTTTGAATATTACATTGCCTAATTCATTAAATAAAACAGCTAAGATAATTGGGAATGGAAATAAGAACACCAAAGCTAATAAGTTAATAGCTAATGTATTCCAAACATATTTCAATCCGCCTTTTTGGAAAAATTCAATAAAATATTTAAATCCAACAAATTCTGAACCCGCAAAGCCTTTTAAATACTTATAATCATAAAAAGCCATACGAAGATAATAAAGTGGCCAATAAGCAAATACTAAAAACCAAACAACTATTGGTATCATCATTATGAAAATACAAATATTTCTACGCCAATATGACTTTTTAGCTAGTATTTTTTCTTCATCGGTTAAGTTATCTAAAGGATTAAATTTTTTCTTCTTTGTAAAAACCATACTTTCCTCCTTAACACAAAATTAAAGCGTTTTCATTTACACGATAATTTTATAATAAATATAAAATGTCTGCAACATTATTTTTACTATAAATCAAAAACTATGAAAATAATTTTCTATACATTTTTATTTCTTATGTTATAATGAAAAAAAATGAAAAAGAAGAGGAGAAAACTTTATGAAAAAATTACCTAGTTTGTTATTATTAACACTTCTAACTGCCTGTAATAATGGAACCACCTCTATTAGTGGTTCTGCTAGTACTAGTAATAATGATTCAAAAACATCAGCTTCTACTGGTGAAATAGACAAAGAAAAATATTGGGATGTTTCTAATACCGATATTTCACACATTGATAAAGACAATCGTTTAATTTGTTTTACTTTTGATGATGGACCAATTAGCAATACCGCAAATCAATTATTAGATGTTTTCGATAATTTTAATAAAAACTACGCTAGTGAAGGATTTGAAGCTCATGGTACTTTTTTCTATAAAGGAATAAATGTTGTTGAAGCTAATAAAAGTACTATTGAACGCGCTATTACAAGCAAATTTCAAATTGGTAATCACACTTTAAATCATAAACATTTAGAAGATTTACCGGCTCGAGAAATAAAAGCGGAAGTTAACGGTACCATAACAAATTTAAACAAATTTGTAGATGTAAATGAAGCTTTAGTGCGTTTACCTTTTGGTACTTATAATGATTTGGTTTTAGAGACAATTAATTATCCACTTATTAACTGGACTAATGGATTAGATACATTAGATTGGAGCGGAAAAAGTGCTGATGAAATATATGCCACTGTCATTAATAATCTTTGTGAAGGAGGCATTGTTTTAATGCATGAAGGATATCAAACTACCATTAACGCCGTAAAAAAATTACTACCCGCTCTTTATGAAAGAGGATATCAGGTAGTAACTATTAATGAATATTGTAAAGCACGTGATATAAAGTTAGAGCGACATAAAGTTTACACTTATTTAGGTGACCTTTAAATCTCTTCAATACTTAGCATTACGCTATATAAATTATAAGTTGATTTATCAACTATTTTAGTAAAAATATCATTTATATTTTTTAATGTATTTCCTTTTAAAATACAAGTAAAATGAATATCTCTACCTACTAGACGATATTCTTTTTTATTTGATAAAAGTGGTAATTTTAAACTAATATCATTTTTTAACGATGAGGAAGTAATGACTATAAATCCTTTTTTATGATTTTTTGATAATGTAATAAATCCGCCAATTCCATTTTTATAAACACTCTTTAAATATGCAATATCCCCAAATTGAAAAATATCGCGATTTTGTTTATAAAATTCAATTTGATTTTTAACAACATTTTTTTCTTCTTCGTTAAATTTGGTAGGATCTAATTCGTATCCTAAATTACCACCGCAAGCAATATTAAAACGTGTTTCTAAAGATGAAGTTCGTTTAGTAAACCAATTAGGTGAGGCAGAAACATGTGCACCCATATTAACTTGATGATAGGCATAGCTTGTCCCAGTTTGAATAAAAACACGATCATATGGATCAGTATTATCACTTGTCCAAATTTGTGGCATATAATATAAAATTCCTAAATCAAATCTCGATCCTCCGGCCGCACATCCTTCAAATAAAACATCTTCATATTCCTTTGTGATAGTGTCCATTATTTCATATAAATTCATAATGTAGCGATGATAATATTCATTCGAAGAATATTTAGATGAATAAACATCTGACATATTACGGTTATAATCCCATTTTACATAATTTGCTTTTGTTAAATTAAGTACATTTCTTAAACTACTTAACACATATTCTTTAACTTCTTCATTTGTTAAATCAAGCATTAATTGGTTACGATGTAAATGTGGTTTACGATTAGGGATTAACATTGCATATTCTTTGTGATTCTTATATAATTCGCTATCTTCAGAAATCATTTCTGGTTCAACCCAAATACCAAACTCGAGTCCTAAATCTTTAATCTCTTTTGCTAACTTATCTAATCCACCAGTTTTTTCTTTATAATCAAACCAATCGCCCAATGAAGAATTATCTCCGTCACGATGTCCAAACCAGCCATCATCAAGAACAAATAATTCCGCACCTACGTCTTTTGCAACTTTAGCAATATCAATGATTTTTTGTTTAGTAAAATCAAAATTAGTACCTTCCCAATTATTCATTAATACTGGTCTAATTTTTTCTTTATACTTAGGATGCACAATATGATTTTGAATAAAGTCATGATATTCTAAATAAAGTATGTCTTCATTTTTTTCATAAATCATAAATGCTTCTGGAGCAATAAATATATTCTTAGGATTAATTTTATATTCAAACATAAAATCATTAATACCTGAAACTATTCGAGCGTGCTTATATGCATCAATTTCAATACTTGTTTTATGATTGGAAGAATACATTAAATTGAATCCATAATAACCATTTTTATTTTTAAGTAAAACAAATGGATTATGATCCGCGGATGAAGAGCCGGTTCTTGATTCATTAATAAATAATCCGCCGCGCAATGTTGATTCATGGCGCATTCTTTCTTTAGCCCATCCACCATCAAAAGTATAAATATTAAAATAATCTGTTTTTAATTCTAATTGTAAAGAAGGAATTTTATTTAAATAAATAGGAAGTGTTCCTTCATTAATTAGACGTGAATTAACCGCAACAACATCAGAATTTTTAAAAAACGAATAATAAATTTCTAAGGTGATGTTATTAGTCTCATCTTTAAGAGTAAAACAAATATTTTCTAGTTTATTTCTACTTAATGGTAAAGAAGAATTATTAATTAATGATTTATTAAGTTCAAATTTAACAAATTTAAAATCTGAAACAAATGTGCCATTAGAGTTTTTTATTTTAATACTCGGTTCTTTATAATCTTCTTTTCCAAATTGTGATAATACATAATCACGCATATCAACACCAGTGATATCCGTAATTCCTAAAAATGGTACTAAATCCGCATGTTTTTTTAGTTTTTTGCCGTAATACACAATTTCAGGAAGTTCGCCTATTACATAAAAAGCTAAAGTGTTATTTTTAGTATCAACTCTAATAAATTTATTATCAATTACTTTTATCATAATGTACTCCTTTAAAAATGAATAATGTTAGTCATAATATCTAAAGTTTTGAGTGACTTATCTTTATCCCAACTATTTGGATAATTCTTTTTATTTTTTATACAATCTATACTTTCTAATATTTCATATTCAAATCCAGTTAATTTTGGTGATATATCTTCATTAATAATCAATTGATTACCTTTAAATATTTTAATTTCTTTTGGGCACTCAATTGGTGATACTTCCATTAAATAATCATCATTTTGAATTTTTAAATAAGATTCCCGGTTATATGTCGCATCCACAACACACTTTGCAAAAAAGTTATCATAAGCAAAGCCAAATGTTTCTTTTATATCTACTTCATTAGAATATTCAATATTTTTTATTAATAATGCGTTATAATTAAATCCACATGTTAATAAAGTAATAGCAATTGGATATATTCCTAAATCAAAAAGCGCTCCACCGCCTAAATCTTTGCGATTTACTCTTTCTTTAATAATCGAATTAACTTTAAAGACCGCTAAAGAACTAGTAATATTTTTAAAATACTTATTAATATACGATTGGATTATTTTTAAAGATGGCATATATGCTGTCCATAATGCTTCTCCAATATAAAGATTTTTATCTTCCGCTAAATCATATAATGCTTTAGCTTCATTTAATCGTAAAGTGATTGGTTTTTCCAATAAGACATTTTTACCATTTTCTAAGCATAATTGGGCGTGCTCATAATGTAATGAGTTAATTGTAGCTATATAAATTAATTCAATCTCTTTATTATTAATTAAATCATCATAATTTCCATAGAATCCAGCAAAATCGTATTCTTCTTTAAATTGTTTAGCTTTGTTTATATCGCGAGAAGCAATATAACATTCTTTATTTAAACCCATTAATTTTAAAGTATTTCCCATTTTTTGAGCAATACGACCGCATCCCAAAATACCTATTTTCATTCTTTATGTCCTCCAAAAGAAGATAAACCACGATGATATTCTTCTGGGCGATTTTCTTTATGAATTATTTCATCAAATATGTATTGATAACGAAGAACAATAATTAAAGAAGTTAATCCAAAATAAAATAAGAACAATGCTGCAAGTATAATAACTTTAACGACACGAGAAAAGAAAAACACTAAGGATAATGGTGCAATAGTTAAAATTATAAGTCCAAATGTTGGTAATGTCTTTTTAAAAGATAATATAAAAGCATTGCGTAAAATATCACGCACTTTCATATTATATTTAACTTGTTCTACTGAAGCACAAGTAACAATATTTAATAAAAAACAAAATATTATTAATGAAAAAAAGCGAATAATTATAAATAACAAATTATTTTCTTTTGGACTAAAAAAGAAAAAATTAAATATTACAAAATAACTACCTAATCCTAAAATAAGAAAATAAATAAGAAATTGCCACCAATTTTCTTTTATTCCAGAAAAGTAATTACTAGCATTACATGGTTGATCAGATGTAATTCTTATCATCATTTTATAAGCACCGCTTAGTCCTATGCCTAATAATCCAGTAAGAGGAATTACCGGTAATAAATATAAAGATCCAAAAATCATAATGTTTTCTTTAGTTACGTCTGGTGTATTTAAGATAGCAATCCATTGATAGCAAAAGAAAAAAACATATAATGCAAGCGGTATAGCAAATATAAATGTCATGTAACTAGCAAATGAAACATTTCCAAAATAAAATTTTAAAGAATAAAATAATTGTTCCACTCTTGTACTTGGTAATTTTGTTTCTTTATTTTCCATATTTTCCCTTCCTTAATTTTTTGATGATTCAATAATCTTTTTATATTCAAAAAACGAATCTTTTAATATTCTTTTTTGATGTTTAGCATAATCAATATATATTAATCCCATACGGATTTTAAACCCTTCGTTCCATTCAAAGTTATCCATAAGTGACCAATGGAAATATCCTCTAATATCAACACCTTCATTATAAGCTTTTTCTAAATAAGATAAATAAGAATGTAAGCATTCAATACGCATTTTGTCATGAATCTTATTGTTATTAGGCTTAGCAAAGTCTCCACATCCACTTTCTGTAATAATGATTGGTGTTTTGTATCTTTTATATAAAAATTTAGGTGAATAATACATCACTTCTGGTAAAACCATGTAACCATTATCCATAATTTTACGATCTGTTGGATTAACTTGAATTATATGTCCATTAATATTATCAACATAATAACCAGAATATAAATTAATTCCACAAAAATCGATTTTTTGAGAAATTAATTCCATATCTTCTTCTTTAATATTAGGCATAATATCGTTAAACACTTGATAATATCGGCTAGGATATTTACCTAAGAAAATTGGATCATACCATATCGCAACTCCATCACCTAAACGATCTTCTTTTAAATCAAAATAATCTTGATAAGCATCTTCTTCACTTTCTGAATGATTCTTATTAGGTACTGGGACCCAACCGCAAGCTGAAAAACCAATTTTAGCATTGGGAATCATTTTTCTTATTACCTTAACTGAACGGCCATGAGCTAAAAGAATATTATGAATAGCTAGTAATACTTCTTTATTACTTAATTTTTTTCCTGGTGCAAAACTTCCAGAAACTAGTCCGTTATAAACACTATTTTCCGGTTCATTGAATGTTATATAATCTAATACTTTATCTTTAAAAATATTACATATTACTTTAGTATATTGCTCAAACCATTTAGGAAAATCAGAAGATAAAAATCCTCCTTGTTTTTCTAAATATTCTGGTAAATCCCAATGGAATAAAGTCACAAATGGTTTTATACCGTTTTTCTTTAAATTATCTATTAAATTAATATAAAATTGCACGCCTTTTTCATTTATTTCTTCTAAATTATTTGGTAAAACTCGACTCCAAGAAATAGAAAAGCGATACACATTTACGCTTAACTTTTTCATATAACCAATATCTTCTAAATAACGATGATAATGATCACATGCAATATTCGCATTTTGATTTCGATAAGTATTTCCTAAAGTATTTGTAAATGTATCCCAAATTGATAATGATTTACCATCCGTAAGATAAGCACCTTCAATTTGGTAGCTTGCTGTTGATACGCCCCATAAAAAATCTTTATTAAACATTTTTAATACTAACAACCACTGCGGATTGTCCTCCTATTGATATTATCTTATTATTAATTTCAGCAGTTCCATCTTTAAATATAATTTTGCTAACACAATCTAACTTAATATCTTTGGTATTTAAAGTTGGATTAACAATTATTAAATCATTATTTCGATAATACGATAATAAGCGTGAATTATTAGTTTCAAAATAACGAATATCATTACCTTTTAAGTTATTATCTTCATTACGAAATTTAATTAATTTTTTAGTTAAATTAAGTAAGGATTTGTCATCATTTTCTTGTTTGAATAAACTAGTTGAATAATCAACTTGTAAAAATGGTTTAATATTTTCCAAAGGTGAAAATCCTTGATTTTTATTATCACTCCAAGGGAATGGAGTTCTTGAACCAGTTCTTGCATATCCACATTCTACAGAATCTATATCATCTTGATATTTCATTCCTAATTCATCGCCATAATAAATAAAAGGAACACCAGGTAATGTTAAAACTACAAAATTAAATAATCTTAATTCTTTTTCATCTAAATAATAGCTAGATCTTATAGTATCATGATTACATGTAATAAAGCTTAAAAATCCATTATCTTTATTATCATTAATCATTTTTATAGTCTTTTTTAAATCTTCTCTTATATCAAAAACGCTATCAACTTCTAAAAACGATTTAACTTTAGGATTAAATTCTTCAATTCTTGATAGATCATTATAAAAATTATTTGCTCTATCAAATACAAAATCAGCGTCAAATCCTGCTTCTAATGATTGATAAGGATTATTCCATTCTGATACAAACATAATATCTGGATAATCTTTTTTTATAGTAGAAATCATATATTTCCATATCTCAATAGTGGCTTCTTTGCTATCATCATTTTTTACTAAAGAATCCGCTAAATCGACACGGAAACCATCAACACCTCTATTAAGCCAAAAGCGCATAACGGATAATAGAAATTCTTGTGTCTTTCTTGGTTCTTCATCTTTATATGACATTTGCCAATCATGAGTTATTTTATTAAATCCGTAATTTAAAGCGGGTTGAGTAGAAAAGAAATTTACCATATACGCACCAAATCGATTATATCTTCCATTAAGAAATTTATATTCACTTGGGCAGTCCCAAGGATTTTTAGTCCATATGAATCGGTCAGAGTATTCATTATGTTTTGGACTAGCACTTTTTATAAACATTTCATTTTCTTCACTAGTATGACCAGCGACTAAATCAACTATAAGGCGGATATTTCTTTTATGACATTCACTAACTAATTTATCAAATTCTTCTGTTCCAAATCGTGAAGAACATTTAAAAAAGTCTCGTACATCGTAACCGCCATCCATAAAAGGAGAATCATAATGTGGATTAAGCCATATAGCATTAACGCCTAAATCTTTAACATAATCAAGTTTAGATATAATACCTAAAAAATCACCATATCCATCATTATTACTATCTTTAAAAGAATTAGGATATATTTCATAAAATATTGCATCTTTTAGCCAACTACATTTCATAAATGATAACAACTCCCTTTATCAATTTAATTTTAAACTAGATTAAGCTAATAATAAAGAAAATTTATTTTATGAAGAAAACAAATGTACGAAAATTATTTTTATATGCATTCTAAAAGTAAAATAAAATTTGCTATTTCAATCGCTACAAAAAACTTGACAGTTAAAAAAAAGAAAAACATGTTATAATGAGCTCATATAAGAGCGGTTAAAGTAACACGAAAGGCTAAGCATTATAGTTATAATTATGACGGAGATAAGCTAATATCATATAATGGTGAAACTTGTTCTTATAACAAACTTGGAAACCCTATAATATATAGAGGAAAAGCAATAACCTGGCAATATGGAAAGTTTATTACCAAATTAGGAAATACAACGTTTGTTCATGATGGAAACGGTAGAAGAATTAAAAAAGATAATATTTCATTTACTTATGATAACGAAGGAAGACTAATCAAACAAAGTAATGGATTAGAATTTATCTATGATCTATCTAACTTAATTGGTATAAGATATAATGAAACAGAATATTTTTATCGTAAAGATTGCCAAGGAAATATAATTGCAATACTTGACAATGCCGGAAAAGTTATTGTAGTATACAAGTACGATGCGTGGGATAATCACGCTATATTGGATATAAACGGAAAAGACATTACCGATGCAACTCATATTGGTAATTTAAACCCATTCCGATATAGGGGTTACTATTACGATACTGAAACTGACTTATATTATCTACAAACAAGATATTATGATCCAGAGGTCGGACGTTTTATCTCACGTGACGCAATAGAATATGCTGATCCAGAAGCAATCATCGGACTAAACTTATATGCTTATTGTGCAAATAATCCTGTTATGAATGTAGATCCAACTGGAACTGCTTGGTGGGATTTTATTTTAACGGGTTTAGGGGTAATAGCTGGAACAGTTTTTGGAGGAATTGCCGGTGCATTTGTTGGAGGTATATGCGGTTTACTAGCTGGTTTTGCTGTTGGTAACGTTCCAGGTGCTATTGCAGGAGCGATTATAGGTATGTTTATAGGCGGAGCAATTGGTGCAGTTGGTGGAGCCGTTATTGGCGGGGTATTAGGCCATACAACAGCAAATGATATCAACTTATTAGTAAAAGGAAATACTCATCATGGCAAAGATGATGTTTATTACACTATAGTTAACAATGAAGACATTAGAATTGAAAACTCATATAAAATAAAAACGCCATGGGTACAATGGGGATATAGTTTTTATTTAAATCACATAAACCCAAGTACAAAAGATATTATTAAAGGTTCAACAGCAGGAATGCAATATGAATGGTTTTTACATAATGTCGCCTATTCTCTTGGAATAGAAAGAGAAAGCAGTAAAGATGTTGATTTAGGTGCAAGTATTTTTGCTGATTCACACAATAATACTATGGGGTACGGAATGAAAATTTCATATATAGTTTTATTTAATACTATTTATTGGATTTGGGATTTAATTGCAAGCGGAGGTCATTAAACGTGTCAAAAAAATTAAAATCATTTATTATGACTATTTTAGGAATATATTATATAACTATTTTAGGAATATGTTGTTTTATTTTGCGTGGTTGCTCAAAAAGATGTGATGTTGAAGAAGTGCGTGCAGAATTCACTCAGTATCCTATTAGTTCTGATGTAGCTATTGTTTATAATGATACAATTATATATTTTGATGACCATTCCGTACGTTTCTCTAATTTGACAAAACATTATGATGACTACGGTCCTTATTTATGGCATATTTCCCAAGAATATATCTATTTTGCAGACATTTACAAAAATGATAATAATAAAAATAATAGTAATATTGTTTTATATCAATGTAATTTATATGGAGAAAATTTACAAATAGTATATGAAAAAAGCAATGTAAAATCAGGGTGGTGGCTCAAAAACCGCGATGATAGCATATTTTATTTTACATATACTATAAATAATATAACATATATTGATTCTTACGATGCTTCAACCGAAACTCTTGAAAGTATTGTTGCAAATGACAAATGTAAAAGAGAAGATTATGTAAAAGGTAAAGAAAGAGAATATGATATTAATCGCAAAAGAGATAAAGCAAGTATAACCAAAAAAAATTCTTCAGAAACATTTGTAGTAGACAATAACTATCTTAAAACAACACCATACTATGAATCTATAAATAGGTTCCCATATGAGTTAGAGCACGTAATAGAAACAAAAGGCAGAATATTTTTCTTTTATAGATTTGTAACAGAAGGATTCTTTGAAATAAACGCCAGTTATACATTTGCTATTTTACGACACAAAAGAAATGTCTTATAAATATTTGATACAAGCAGATGATATAGAAGCTTTAATAGTTTTTATACCATAATCAAAATTGTATTTTGCAATAATAACGCACTGATTATTAAAGAACAATATATTTTGCACATAATACTTGATAATTTAATTTAAATTAACACTTTTAAAAACACCTACCATTACTAATTGCAATGATAGGTGTTTTCTAACATAATTGTTTATAACAATAAAAATTTATAAATGTTTCGATCCATCATTTCTAATCGAGATTTGATGGACATTTTCTTTGCCAAATACTTCTGCCATTTCTTCAACATAATATTCTAATTCATCTTCATGAACAAACGCTAAGATTGTTCCTTCAAATCCACCGCCATGAATTCTACAAGCACCATCATGGATTAAATGTTTAGATAACGCTAACGCAAGATTAATATTTTGAGTTAAGCTTCCAGGAACACAAGTATTTTGTAAATATTCTATAGAACTATTTCCAGATTCATTAACCATTTCTAAGAATTTTTTAATTTTACCATTCTTTAAATTTCTAAATCCTTTTTTAACTCTTTCATTTTCATCATAGAAGTGAATTGCTCTTAATATTGCGCGATCAGAAACAACTTTTCTTAATTCTGGTAAAGCTGCATAAAATTCTTCTTTTTTAACTTTAGCAAGTACTTTTTTATGGAAATATTTAGCAACACTTTTCATTTCTTCTGGTATTGCGGCATAATGACTTGTCAAATTAGAATGATCGCCGCCAGTATTAGTAATAACAATATGATATGGTTCAATATTAATACTTAAATGTTCAATAACTGGCTTATTAAGATTTTTAAAATTAATAAGATTTACGCCACCAAAAGCAACACCACATTGATCTAATAATCCACATGGTTTGCCAAAATATTCTTTTTCCGCAAATTGGCCAATTTTTGCCATATCATAACGATCCATAGAATCATTGTTATAATAGAAATTCTCAATTTCCGCGATTAAGCATTCAAAAGCTGCTGATGAAGATATACCAGATCCTGCTGGAAGAATTGAATCAGCATAAGCTTTAAATCCACCAATATGATAACCTAATTCTTTTAATTCAAATAATACACCTTTAATAAGCGCGGCATTTGTTCCTTCTTCTTCTTTTACTTTTTGAAGATTATTTAAATCAATTTTAGTTTCACCATAATTTTCTGAAATTAAAATTACTTCATTTTCGCATTTTATTGCCGCCGCCATAATATCTAAGTCAACAGCGCCTACTAAAACCAAACCATTATTATGATCCGTATGATTTCCTAAAATTTCCATTCTTCCTGAAGAAGAAAATAAATCAGTGGAATCACTATTAAAGTTTTCTTTAAATGCTTTTTTTAATTTGTTTTTTCTATTTTCTAAATCCATAAATAATGCACCTCGCACGCACTAATATGATAGTAAAAAAAATGATAAATTTCAATGAAAATAAACATTTAAAAATATCATTTTTGACTAGTAATAAAAGTTCTTTTTATAAATATAATTTAATAACTTATTTAACTGGAAACATTATTGATAGTGAGAATACATTATTAGCCACATTAACATTTAAATCACCATCATATTTATTAACTATAAGTTGAATAGATTTCATACCAATCAAAAATATATAAAAAATCGCTTACATGATAAATATGTAATGCGTAAGCTTA
>CAKPJO010000016.1 GCA_934162685.1 uncultured Bacilli bacterium
TTTCCAAATAAAACAATAAGAGAAGATACAACGCCTTCCTTAGCAAGAATTCCTGAAATCAAAGAAGTAACAACGCGGTAATCACCAAATCCTAATGGTTTAAATATAACCGCAATTGCACCAGAAATAACCGCTAACATACTTTTAGAAGTATCATTAACCATAGTTAACTTAAAATCAAATGTTTGTAAAAACCATATCGCAATTGTAGCAATTAATATCACTGTAAAAGCACGTTTTAAAAAATCCTTAACTTTTTCCCATAATAATTGTCCAACATTTTTCATACCCGGCATACGGTAATTTGGTAACTCCATAACAAAAGGTATAGCCTCACCTTTAAAGACAAATTTCTTTGATAAAAAGGCCACTAAAATACCGATTAAAATACCTAAAACATATAATCCAATTGTTACTACCCAAGCCCATTTTTTAAAAAATATTACTGATAAAAAACTATAAATTGGTAATTTAGCTGAGCAACTCATAAATGGAGTAAGCATAACCGTCATTTTACGGTCACGATCAGAAGACAATGTCCTAGTTGCCATTACACCAGGGACCGTACAACCAAAACCAATAAGCATTGGAACAATTGATTTACCAGATAAGCCTATTTTACGTAACATTTTATCCATAACAAATGCTACACGTGCCATGTATCCACTATCCTCTAATAAAGATAAAAAGAAGAAAAGAACCACAATAATTGGAAGGAATGAAACTATACTACCAACGCCCTTAAATAATCCATCTATTACCAAAGATTGAACTACTGGCTCAACATCCCATTTAATAAAGGCATTAGATACCACATCACTTAATGCGGTTATTCCAGTGTCTAGAAGTTTTTGTAAAGCCGCTCCAAATACATTGAATGTTAAAAAGAAAACTAACGCTAAAATCAAAATAAACATCGGAATTGCAGTATATTTTCCAGTTAAAAGCTTATCAATTTTTTGACTACGAATATGTTCTTTAGATTCATGTGGTTTATAAACACATTCATCGCAAACCTTTTGAATGAAACTATAACGCATATCCGCAATTGCAGCACTGCGATCTAAACCGCGTTCTTCTTCCATTTGCTTAACAATATGTTCAATCATTTCGAGTTCATTTCGTGATAAATTTAAAGCATCAATGATTAGTTTATCATTTTCAATAACTTTAGTTGCTGCAAAACGAAGAGGAATGTCTGCTCTTTTGGCGTGATCTTCAATTAAATACATAATGCCATGAATAGCGCGATGAACTGCACCATTGTGTTCAGATTCGTCACAAAAATCCATAACGGCAGGTTTTTCTTGATAATAAGCTACATGAATTGCATGTTCAATTAATTCGCCAACACCTTCATTATTTTTAGCCGAAATAGGAACAACAGGTATTCCTAACATTTTTTCCATTTTATTTATGTCAATATATCCGCCATTCCCGGTCATTTCATCCATCATATTAAGCGCTAAAGCCATAGGAATATTTAGTTCCATTAGTTGAAGTGTCAAATATAAATTTCTTTCAATTGCGGTAGCGTCAGTAATATTAATTATACCTTTCGGATGTTCATTTAAAATAAAATTTCTTGAAACAATTTCTTCATCACTATACGGCGATAAAGAATAAATTCCTGGCAAATCTGTTACTAAAGTATTTTCATGATTTAAAATAGTCCCACTTTTTTGATCAACAGTAACGCCTGGAAAATTACCAACATGTTGATTCATACCAGTTAGTTGATTAAATAATGTGGTTTTCCCACAGTTTTGATTACCCACTAAAGCAAATGTTATCTTTTCATTTTTATCTAGTGGATGCTCATTAGTGTGATCATGATATTTTCCATATTCACCAAGTCCCGGGTGAGTTTCTTTAATAACTTTTTTATTATCCTTTTCTTCATTGTTTTTAATATATGGCTCCGTTACTTCAATTTGTTTAGCATCATCAATTCTTAAAGTAAGTTCATATCCATGAATTCTTAATTCCATTGGATCGCCCATCGGCGCTAATTTTTCTAATTTTAATTCACTGCCAGGAATAATTCCCATATCAAGAAAATGCTGTCTTAAAGATCCGGTTGCACCAACTGATATAACTTTAGTTGTTTGACCAGGTTTTATCTCATTAAGTTTCATGATAACTCCATCAATCTTAAAAATTTGCATTAAAAATGCATTCGATTTCCTTAATATTATACAATATTTAGATATTTATTAGTAGAAGTTTAAAAAAGAAATTTATAGTTTTTGTATAAAAAAAGGAAGTCAAAATCGGCTTCCTTAGTAAATATTTTATAGTTTAATAAACTACAACTACTTAGCTGCTAATGCTTGAGCAACAGAAACTGCAACTGCAACAGTAGCGCCAACCATTGGGTTATTACCCATACCGATTAATCCCATCATTTCAACGTGAGCTGGAACAGATGAAGAACCGGCAAATTGAGCATCAGAGTGCATACGACCCATTGTATCAGTCATACCATATGAAGCAGGACCAGCAGCCATATTATCTGGGTGTAAAGTACGTCCTGTACCACCACCAGAAGCAACTGAGAAATATTTCTTTCCTAATTCATTGCATTCTTTTTTGTATGTACCTGCAACTGGATGTTGGAAACGAGTTGGGTTAGTTGAGTTACCTGTAATAGAAACATCAACGCCTTCTAAGTGCATAATAGCAACACCTTCACGAACATCATCAGCGCCATAGCAACGAACAGCTAATCTATCTGGATTATTACCATATTTTGTTTCTTTAACGATTTTTACTTTACCTGTGAAATAGTCAAATTCTGTTTCAACATGAGTAAATCCGTTAATTCTTGAAATAATTTTAGCAGCATCTTTGCCTAAACCATTTAAGATAACTCTTAATGGTTCTTTACGAACTTTATTAGCTTTTTTAGCAATACCAATTGCACCTTCAGCAGCAGCAAATGATTCGTGTCCTGCTAAGAAAGCGAAACATTTTGTATCTTCAGTTAATAACATAGCGCCTAAATTACCATGTCCTAAACCTACTTTACGATCATCAGCAACTGATCCTGGAATACAGAATGATTGTAAACCAACACCAATCCATCTTGCAGCTTCAGCAGCATCTTTTGCATTGTTTTTAATTGCAAGAGCAGCACCAACTGTATAAGCCCAGCAAGCATTTTCAAAACAAATTGTTTGAATGTCTTTAACCATTTTATAGACATCTAAGCCTTTGTCTTTACAAATCTTTTCAGCTTCTTCGATAGAGGCAATACCATTATCGTTTAAGCATTTATTAATTTGGTTAATTCTTCTTTCATAACCTTCAAATAAAGCCATTGTATAATCCTCCTATTCCTTACGTGGGTCAATAAATTTGACGCCATCGTTATATCTGCCATATTGTCCTTTTGCTTTTTCAAGAGCAACTTCAGGTGAATCACCTTTCTTTAAGAAATCAGTGAATTTTCCTAAAGATAAATATTGATAACCAATAATTTCGCTATTTTCATCTAAAGCAATAGAAGTGATATATCCTTCTGTTAATTCAAGGTAACGAGGACCTTTTTCTTTTGTTGAGTAAATTGTACCAACTTGTGAGCGTAAACCTTTTCCTAAGTCTTCAAGGCCTGCACCAACGTCTAATCCGTTTTCAGAGAAAGCAGATTGAGTTCTACCATAAATAATTTGTAAGAATAATTCTCTCATAGCTGTGTTAATAGCGTCACATACTAAGTCAGTATTAACAGCTTCAAGAACTGTTTTACCAACGATAGCTTCTGATGCCATAGCAGCAGAATGAGTCATACCTGAACAGCCAATGGTTTCAATCAAAGCTTCTTCGATAATTCCGTTTTTAACGTTTAAAGTAAGTTTGCATGCACCTTGTTGTGGAGCACACCATCCAATACCATGTGTAAAACCGCTGATATCTTCAATCTTTCTTGAGTATACCCATTTTCCTTCTTCAGGAATTGGAGCACAACCATGAGAAGCGCCGCAGTTAACTCTGCACATGTTTTCTACATCTTTTGTAAATTGCATAAAATATTTCTTCTCCTCCATATGTAATTTTCGATAACATTATAAATTATTTGCTAAAACATTTAAAGAGTTATTTAACTAATAAGTTAACTAACTGCTTTCATTTGAAAAAATTATTTTACTTTTTCAAAAGTCACTTTAATTCTTCCATTTAATTCAGTGGACTTAACAAGAGTCCAACCATCGTTAATGTGTTCTTTAATAATTTTATCTAAATCATCTTTAGAAACTAAAATTGTTTTTGACTTTATATCTTTTACTAATATTGCTTTTATTTGTTCGTCAGTTAATTTCATGTTCTTGTTCTCCAAAACTATTCGTCTATTTTCATGTGAGTAAGTGTATCATATTTAATGCCTTCATCATAATAATAATCACCTAATACTTCATCTCTTAAAAATTCATTTGTAGCTTTATTATAAATTTTTCCGTTTTTAGTATAAAAATAAGAATTTTCATTGTTTATATATACTTCTTTAATACCACAAATAGTTTTTAAAGATATTTCTTTTACAGTTTTTGGTATGTATAAGGCAGTAACATTATAAAATATCAAACTAGATCCAGTAATCTTTTCAATAACATCAGGAAGAACAACAGTTTTATTTACACCTTGATATATTTTTACTTCATTTCCTTTTGAATTGAGATACAACTCCTCTAGCGGAGTCACACCACATACAATTTCTTTTGATCTAGAAGAAGAGATAATGTGCTTTTTAAAATTGCCAAGTGCTTTAATAGTTAAAGCGTGTAAACCATCTTTTGGAATATAATTTGATAAATTTTCTTTAGTAATAGCAATTGGTATATAATCTTCTTCAACTTCATAAGATGAGGCACCATAAGTTTCATCCCATGAAAGTTGTTGATTAACGTATTTAAGATTTTTAGGTGCGCTTAAAATTGCATAAACATTGTTTTTTAATCCGCTTGCTTTTATATATGCATCTTGACTTTCAACAGGAGCATATAGCTTACTTCCTCCTGCACATTCGTTATCAAAATATGGAGGAATAGGTGATGTAAAATATAGCTCATCAATTGTGTCATATGTAAATTCACATTCCCCAAATGCATTTGCTTCAATTTTCTTTAGTTTTTTTGGTAAAACTAATTTTTTTAAATTCACACAATCATAAAAAGCCCCAGCTTCAATAATTTCTAAATCTGAATTTTCAATATCAAAATTAACAAGATTCAAGTTTAGGCATTTGCAAAAGGTTTTATATCCAAGAATCTTAATGTACTTAGATATAAAGATTTTCCTTAAAAACTTATTATCTCTAAAGCATTCATTACCTAACTTAAGTATTTTTTTATCACAAATCATCTCTGGCAAATATAAAGTTTCTTCCTTGCCATTATAAGAGACAATTTCTAATCCATCTTCATAGTCATTAAAAGTAAAATCAGAATAGTCTGGCACTAATTTTGAAAGTATATTTAATGGTAGTGCTCCAAAATTAGATATACGTAATATCATTTTATAAAAGTGTTTTGTAAAGTCGCATATTTTAGGAGTTCTAAATAAATAATTATTATCGCTTACAAATATGTTCTTTACTAAAGCAGCGCGTTCTAACAAAGTAATATCACTAGTTTTTTTACATTCATTATCAATAATTTTATCTAAAGAAAAATTCAAGTTGTCATAATCAATTACGATAGCAAAATTGTTCTTTCTTTCCCTGTTAGCACCAAATACCATTTTAATTTCTGTTTCAATCGGCTCACTAAATATTGTATTTTTGCTAAGATAGAATATTACTCCCACACATTTCTCGGATGTAATCTTTTCTTTTACTATTTCTCGCCAATTGTCACCTGCACCAATATCGTCATCATACCAAAATCTTACACCTAATTTATTCATTTCTCTTAAATCAGAATAGACTATTTCTTTATCTTTTCTTGAATAACTTATAAAAACATAGTTTTGATTGCCAGTATAAGCGGTAGGCATATTTTCATCACGATAATTTTCCATAAATCCTCCAATTGTTATTTGTTTCTTCGGTTATTAAATAACTAATCGTACATGCAGTTTTTAAACTCAGTTAATATCTTTTATATACAATAATATATCAAAAATAAAAATGAGAACATATAATTTACAATTAAATGCTCTTATTTTTACAAAAATCAACCATTTATTTTATATAATTTAAACATTGTCACTTGCTTTTTTTGCAAGTTCTTGCACTTTTCGCAGTTAGACATTTAAATTTTAATAAATCGTTAAAAAAGATTATTACATTCCTTCTTTTAATTTATCGCCGGAAATATTAGATTTAGGAAATCTATTTAACGTCTTTCTTTCTAGAGAAATTATGACTCCTGCTATAATCAATAAGGAAATAAAAAAATCATTAAGAAATATAAATAAGCAATAAGAATTGGCTACATTTTTTTACTTGTTTCTATCATCAAAAAAGCTGCAACCTATAGACAAAAAAATCCCATAGAAAGCAGCTTTTTTATTACTTTTGTATATTATTGGAAACATTACTTGCATTTTTATTTATTAAAACTGCGAAAGTTGAGTTTTTGACTTTAAATACATAATATTAAAGTTTCTTTTGATATTTTTATTCTAAAACTTCTTTAATCAAACTAAATGCAATTATAAAATATAAAAATTAACTATTTAATTTATACCCAAAATAAACTCTTCATTTTTTTTGAATGGCACCAATTTTTTTATAAATTCAATTGAAGGGACATTCCAATCAAGACAACACCATTCAATTTCTATATATCCTTCTTTTAAATGTACTTTTACATTAGCAGAAAATGAAGAATCGAGTAGAGAGTGAAAAGTAAACATTTTCCGCTCCCTCTCACACCACCGTACATACGGTCTTCCGTATACGGCGGTTTAAATAAACATCCTACGCTATCGGTTTAAGATAGTATTCAAGAGAGTTTACAAGCCCTCTTTTCTTTAGTCATGAATTATTGATTGCTTTTGTTATACTCCAGCAATGACAAATGTGTTGATATCCTTTTCTTGCATTTAATACGCATTTTGCTTCATTTTCACTTAAACCAAGTTTGATTAATGCTATTCGCCTAGTGTAAGGTAGTTTCCATTGCTTTCATATTACTACACGTATTGCATTTCTCAACCATTCTCCCAATTTTTCTATTCTACTTTTCATTGATGTCTTTCGATAGTAGTTAATCCAACTACGCAAGACTTCATTTATCTTCTTAATTCGATAAGTTAAATCTATACTCCAAGAACGTTTAACTAATTTCTTTAGTTTGAAGAATAATTTCTTAAAACTTTGTTGATGTGGTTTTGCTAACCAACCTTCTTTTGATTTCCAAAATGAAAACCCTAGATATTTTAGGTTATTTGGTCTTGTGATATGTGTTTTATCGGCATTAACTTTTAGTTTCAGTTTTCTTTCAATAAAAGTAACAATATTCCTCATTACTCTTTCAGCTGAATAATTGGTTTTAACCAATATCACACAATCATCTGCATATCTTGCAAAATGCAGTCCCCTTCTTTCTAGTTCTTTATCAAGTTCATTTAAATAAATATTACTTAGTAAAGGTGAAAGATTTCCTCCTTGCGGTGTTCCTATTTTTGTTTCTTCAAATGCTCCATTCACCATAACACCTGCTCGTAAGTATTTATGAATTAATGCTGTTACATCACTGTCATTAACCTTATTATCTACAAGTCTTATGAGTTTATCTTGAGGAACGTTATCAAAGAACTTTTCTAGGTCTAGGTCTATTATCCATTCATATCCTTGATTAATTAATTCTAAAACTCTATCAATTGCATTTTGACATCTTCTACTTGGTCTAAATCCGTATGAATATTCACTAAATGTAGGTTCAAATATGGGTGTCATCTTTTGGACTAAAGCTTGCTGAATTATTCCATCAACAACTGTTGGAATACCTAGTTTTCTTACTCCACCGTTTGGCTTTGGTATCTCTATTCTTCTTACTGGAAGAGGTTAAATTTAGTGGAATAGTAACTAACTATTACGGTCGTTTGTGATTTTAGAATGTTATGTTTCCTCATCACAAGTTAATCGCCTTATATCAAGTTTCTTTTCGTTACCCAATCTATTTGCTACGCGCTTCTTTCATCTCATACCTCGCGATACTAGACTTGCGTTTCACTATGTAGTTATAACAACATTCCTACTCGGGACTTTCACCCTTTAGATATATATCGTGCCCGTCATACATAAAAAAGCCACGACAATTAAGTCGTGGACGTGAATCATTTTGATTAACTTTTGTTCAGATTTAATTATTTCATATTATTCAATTACGTATTGTTTAATAGTTAATTCTACAATATTAGATTTAATACTACCATCAGCGCTTTGAGCTTGAAGTTTAACTACACCTGCTGTTCCAGTTGATTTAATTTTGAAATCATGGAAGAAATCACTTTTATCGATATAAACTAAACTTGCATCACCTTCAACAACAACAAGTTTAATTCCATCTTTAGAAGCACCAATTGGACCAACAGTAATATCAGCTGTAGTAAGATATTTACTGCCATCTAAATTATTATCAATATTAGTTTGTGCTAATTCTAAAGTAATATTTTCTAAAGAAGTAACTTTCTTTGTGGCTTCAGTTACCATGATAATATAACCTTTTTTATTAATTTTTGTTGAATATGTACCATAAACAATTGCTTTTACATTTGATGATTCTAATGGCTTTAAATATAAACTATTATCATATCCTAAGAAATAATATTCAGTACCTGGTTCATCACCATCAGGAAGCGTAAAGTAACCTTTACCCATAGGAATTCCGTTCTTCTTAATAAATTTATCAACAGTAAGTTCAACTTCAATAGCTTTACCGTTTTTTAATTCCCCATCAGTAAAGTTCTTAAAATCTGATTGATTAACTTTAGTATAAGTAGTAGCAATTTCTTTTTTATCTAATACTTTAAATTTAGAATCGCTGATTGAAGGGAACTTTCTAGCGTTATCAACATAGGTAATTGTAGTACCACTTGCTGCGACATAATCGCCAATTTTTATTCCTTGTGGATAATAATCATCTTCGGTTTTACAGAATAAATAACCAGAATTATCTTGAATTAATACACCATCTCTATAGAAACCTAATATTTTTCCTGCTGCTGTAACTTCAGCGCCGATTTCCATAGTTCTAATAGAACTTATTGAAGAATATTCTCCTTCAGTAACGATAATTTCAATTGGCATACTTACTTTATCACCGACTTTAGCAACAATAGTAACTTGGCCAGGTTTAATACCTTTTAAAGTGTTACCTTCAAGAGTAGCAAATTCATTACCTTTAATTATTTCAAAAGTAGGAGTGCCAGTTAATCCTTCTGGTAAAGTAGCAGATAAAGTAATGGTTTGATCTTGAGCTACTTTAGAATTACTAGCAACACAAATAATATTATTTATATCTTTTGATTCATTATGAATAATGGTTCCTTCATCAGTTAAATCAATGGATACTGTATTTCTATAATTAGTGAAATTGCCTTCAAGAGTTACATAATCTCCAGCTTCTATTTTTTGTTTATTCCAATAAGATTTAACTGTGCTTACATTACCATATTTATTAAATTTAGCTTGATAATTGGTAGACCCATAAGTGAAGTTGAAGATTGCGTCTTTAGCACCTGTTTGTTCAGCACTTGAAAAATCTCCTGTTATATACTTACCTGTAATTTTAATACGTGACCCAGCTAATTTTGGAGAAGCATTATATGCGATAATATCGGCTTCTTTTTTAACTTCATAACATAAAGGTTCTTGAACGGTCATGTTAGATTTAAGAACACATGCATCTTCGATAAAAGAACCACTAACGTTGCCTGCAAGTTGTAATCCATAATTACCATTATCTACTTGGGCAGTTACTAAAACAGCTTTATTCATAACTACACGACCATTTTCAAAACCATCTCCTGGATTACCTGCAGTTTCAAGTCTATTCATGTTATAAACATAAAAACCATTTTTACCATCCATTAAATAGAAAGTATTACCATAAGAAGCAGTAACGATACCTCTAACAGTGACTAATTTACCATTATAATTGTCGACATTGTCCTTAATGTCCTTAATTCTTAATACTTCTTTAGATTCAAATTCAAATGGTGTTTCTTCGTATCCATCTTTAGAAATAATACCAGCAACGGTACCTTTATCTAATAAAATAATATCGTTCCCTTTTGTATAAGCAAAATCTCCACCTTTTCTAATATCAATTTTGAAATCTGTTATTTCTAAACCGTTTTCATCTTTAACAACTGTTTTGATAGTTTCACCATGGAATAATTTTCCTTCAAAAGAAACATTTAATTTAAGTAAAACTGCTTCATTAATATCGAATTCAGTTTCATAAGAATTGTAGCCTTCTTTACTAATTTGAATTTTAACGTGCCCTTTACCATTTAAAGAAATTTTATTACCATCTATAGTAATAAATTCTTTACCTTCAAGGATTTCAATTTTTGCGTTTTTAAGTACGTTTCCATCCTGATCTTTGACATTAATAATAATTATTTGTCCAACTGATTTTTCACCTTCTAAGGTTACTAATAAAGTCTTTTTGTTAGACTCTACTGTTGTATTGCTTCCGGTAGCATCACCACAACTTGTTATAGAAATTGCACCAACTACGCTTAGTGCACATAATAGCGAGAGCGTTAGTAATCTTTTTTTCATATGTTCCTCCTTTTAATTTTTTAAATAAATTAAGCAATGCATTTCGTAATATTTTACGATTAATTGTATTAAATTTTATAAAATTTTACAAGTGATTAGTTATAAAAATAATACTTTTTTGCAAGTTTAAAGAAGAATTCTTTTCCATATCCTTGATGACGATAATCCGCTTTAATAAATAAATCTTCTAAATGTGCTTTTACATTAGCAGCAAACGAAGAAAAAATAGGATAATATATTGCATAGCCAACATCTTCACCTTTATCATTTTCCGCAATAAAGGCAGTTGCAACTGACTTTTCAAAAAGTTAGTAGCATAACATTTCAATAGAACCAGTCATATTATTAGGTCTTTTTTCATAAATTGCTAAACCATTTATTAATTCGTACAACAAATTAATATCTTCTTTTGTTGCTTTTCTTATAATTAAATTTTCATTTTTCATACTCTACTCCTAAAAGATAATTATATTAATGAATTAATATTAAGAATTAAATTTTCTTATTTGCTTTTTCATATTTAACGACTTTATTCAACAGCTTTCAGACTCTCATTCATCTTTGTTTTTACTATTTTCGGTCTAAGCATTAGCGTTACTAACAAAGTAAACCCAAAAACGATAAACGGAATCAAGAGCCACATAAACCAACTGACATTTCCTACTGTTCCGAACCCTATCGTTTTGAACACCAGCGTTGCAAGTCCTATTCCCACAGGATAGCCGAGTAAAATGCCAAAAAACGTACTTATATATATTTCTCGGTAGATGTATCCGCATATTTCCATGTCGTGGTATCCGAGTACCATGAGCGTTGCTATTTCTCTTTCTCTTTCGCTTATATTTATTGTCGTAAGAGTATTTATTACAACCATAGTTAGAAACCCGGCAAAAGCAACGACCACTATCGCTATACCGATAATCGCTGGCGAACCGAAATTACCAAAAAGGCACATGTCAAGAAGAGCAAGTCCAGCAAAAATGAGTCCCGTTGAAACAGCGACAGATATAAGCATCATTAAAAATCTCGTTTTATACCTGAAAACGTTTCTCATTGAAGATTTATACTTAAACGAAAGTCGTTTCCATATAAAAGGAATTCTCTCAAGTAGTATTCTTTTACCTTTTTTCGGCGGCTTTGGACGTAAAAGATCGGCGGGAGCGTTATTAGCAAGCCGCATTCCAATGGAAAATACCACAATTAACGTAGCCGCTATAATTACGCCAAGCGATATAAAGTAATAACTCGGATTAACCACTACCGATATCGGGGGCATAACATAACTATAACCAAAAACAAAACATATCAGCCAAGAAACGCCGTACCCGACAAAGAAGCCGACTCCCCCGCCAATAGCAAGCGCAACAAGTGCAAAGAACACATATCTAAGTACGATACTCTTCGAGCTATATCCGAGCGTTTTAAGGCAAGCAATTTGCGAGCGTTCTTCATCCATAAGCCGCATCATAGAGGATAACACAACGAGAAGTGTTACCCCAATAAAAATCACCATTAAAATATTTCCTATTCCACGCACTTTGTTTGTGCTTGCAATAATCGATTTAAAACTATAATTATCGTAAAGCGTGATTATGCGTATGTCTTCGCCTAAAAGTCTCGTAAGTTCATTCTTTTCTTTCTCAACGTATTTTTCATAAGTATAAGAAAAAGATTTGAATAAATCCCGATTTTTCCCTTTTATATACAAATCGCCTTTCGGCATAATTGTGCATATGTCTCTGGGACAATACAAGATATTTTGAAGCAGGTCGAGTTTATTTATATCAGACATATTATCGGGGATTTCGGTATCTTCTGGGTTGTTATAACTCGGCTCTCCGTCCTTGCCGAACGTAAGAGGGCTTCGCACTATCCCTTTAATAGTAACATTTATTTTGTATTCCCTCGGCAAATTCAATGCTGAAGCAATATCTATTTCAACTTGTTGGCCTATAGAATACCCTTTTATTATATTATCCTTTTCTTCTGCATAAACACAGTTTATGTCATCGACTGTTATTCTCTCGCCTTCTACGAGTTCAAATGTATTGATTTTCGTGTTTTCAAGGTCAAGAAAATATAATCGAAGTGATCTTTTCTTTTCCATCTGAATATCGATGGACATTCCCTCTTCGACATTACCATCTCCATAATGATTTTTTACTACAGAGATTTGTTCATCAGTAAATCTTCCAGTTTTGCTCTTCACGATAAAATCGCTTACGTTTTGTTTTGTATAATAATTCTCGATGCTGTCTTTAATCATATCTGTCGGCGAGCCAATTCCCGATATAAATCCTACTGATATAAGAACAATACCGCAAAGAGAAAGTAGACGTATTAGATGCTTTTTAAACATCCTGCGAACTGTTTTCAAGTATGTTTTCACCATTCTATCTCCTCAATCGATTTAGGATTGTCATTTGTTTTGATGCTTTCTATTCTTCCGCTTTTTATCCTTATTACCTTATCTGCCATATCTTTAAGCGCGGCATTATGCGTTACGACGATAATGAGTTTTTTGCGTTCACGAGACAAATCTTGTAAAAGTTTCAATATTTTTTTTCCGGTAATGTAATCAAGCGCCCCAGTTGGCTCGTCACATAATATCAACTTAGGATTTTTGGCAATCGCACGAGCAATCGAAACTCTTTGCTGTTCGCCTCCGGATAATTCCGCAGGAAAATTGTTCAATCTATCCGCAAGTCCAACTGATTCAAGTACCATTCTTGGATTGAGATGATTGTCGCATATTTCAACGGCAATTTCTACGTTTTCAAGTGCGGTAAGGTTAGGCATCAGATTGTAGAACTGGAAGACGAAACCTACATCATGACGTCGATAGTCGGTCAATTTCTTTTTATTGAACGAAGTTACATTTTGCCCATCAAGATCAATCTCTCCACTCGTTGCCGTGTCCATTCCTCCTAAAAGATTTAAAAGAGTAGTTTTACCCGCTCCGGACTCGCCGAGAATCACTACAAATTCGCCTTCATTCAAATCAAACGTAACATCTTCTACGGCAGGTACAGTCAAAGAACCAGTATAATATTCTTTTCTTACGTTTTTCAAAGATAATATTTTCATATATTTGCCTCCTTTTTCCATATTTTTTAATCGTTGAGATTTAAATAAAAGTCATTTTCAATTATAAAAAATAATAATGGCACGCATACTTTTTTTGAATAATTTTAGCAACGCTTTCTTAATCTATCTTATTACAAAGAAATAAATAGCTGTCTAACATTATTTGTGTTCTATTTTTTAATTTTTTTTGCTCAATTAAGATAGATTTCTTTTCAAAAATTTTTGCAGGTTATTATTGATATTTTATGCTAACACACCAAGTTCATGTGCGTGCTTATAGCATCTATACGCATAGCTATAATTATATTTGATTTGATAACCATCCCATTTTAGCTTTCAAAAAGCAATTTCTTGCTTTTCTATATAATTGCAGGATAGTTAATGTTCATAATTCATTATGCTATGCAAAGCACTAAACAATATCTTCCTATTGAACAATCCGGATGGATTTTAGTTAGGATAATTTTCTTTTCTTTATTAATATGCATTCTAACTGACATCATACCTGTTCCATCATTAATTCCTGGAATAGTAATCTCTTTCATATCGTTAAAATTAATTAACATATCATCACCATCCTTTATTAATAAAATTATACCAAGAAATATATTTTTTTACCACATTGCTGCCTATGATTTCACTCATATTTATTCAAGTTCAAATGCACCTGTATATAACTGATAATAAGTGCCGCGCTTTGTGATAAGTTCTTCGTGATTTCCTTCTTCAATAATTCTACCATGATCTAGAACAATAATTTTATCGGTGTTTTGCATGGTAGAAAGATGGTGAGCTATAACAAAAACCGTTCTGCCTTTCATTATTTCATCTGTGCCTTTTTGAACAAGTTTTTCCGTTCTTGTGTCAATAGATGAAGTTGCCTCATCTAGAAAGAGTAGCGGAGTATCGGCAATAGCGGCACGAGCAATGGAAATAAGCTGGCGCTGTCC
>CAKPJO010000017.1 GCA_934162685.1 uncultured Bacilli bacterium
GTGGCTAAATGTCTTCCGCCATCAACAATTAAGTCATGGCCAGTAATAAATCTAGCTTTATCTGATGCTAAAAACATAATAGCATTAGTAATATCACGTGGAGAAGGTGTCATATGTAAGTAGTTAGTATGACTTAAATCTCCGCCAGTGGCGTTTTGTGTTGGAATCATACCTGGACATACGCAGTTCACGTTAATTCCAAATTTACCAACTTCTTTAGCCATTGATTTGCTCATAGATAATACTCCGCCTTTAGAAGCACCATATTCACTATGCATAACATGTCCTTCTAATCCAACGACGGAAGAAGTATTAATGATTTTACCACCATGCTTTGCTTCAATCATATATTGTGCACATTTACGGCAGAAATAAAATGTACCAAACAAATTAACCCCAATAACATTTTGGAATACTTCGTCACTTTGTTCATAAAATAAATGACGATTTTTTCTTGCTGAGCCACCAGCAAGGTTAACTAAGATATCAATTCTTCCAAAATCTTTAATGATTTGATCAACACAAGCATTGACCTCTTCAGAATGTAAAATATTAACAACATAAAGTTTGGCTTCTCCACCAAAATCTTTGACTTCTTCAATTACTTTTTTGCCTAATTCTTCATTGAAGTCGACAACTGCCACTTTAGCGCCACATTTTGCAAATTCTTTAACGCAATCTGAACCAATGCCTCCTGCTCCTCCTGTAACAATTACAACTTTGTCTTTAAATTCGTTTTCCATAATTTTTTCCTTTCCTATAAAACTAGTATAAAAAGTGAGGATGTTTTTAAAATACAAATAATGTTTATTTTTATAAAATTTGCTTTTTTTCTTTTTATGTTTTATTATGAATTCGGAGATAACTTATGGAAAATATTTTTATTAGCAATGTAAAATCAATAACTTGTCCATTTTCTTCTATAGGATCAGGCGGAAGAAGAGCAAATAGAAATAATCATGCAATTATATTTAAATTCGAGGGAGAAACTATTTATTCTTCTAATCATAAAACATATATTTCGAATGCAGAAAATATTGCTTTTTTACCTAAAGATTGTAATTATTCTTGGAAATCACAGGTTGAAGGACACTTTTATTCTATAGAGTTTGAAGGAAATATTGATATAGATGAAATAAAAATGTTTAAATACCAACATAAAGAAAAACTATTAAAAATATTTGCTAATTATGAATATGATTTATTAAATAATAAAGAAATAAAAGAATTTATCATGTTGAAATATACATATGAAATTTTATATGAATTGCTCACCGGTAATTTAAGTAAAAAATATCATCCATCGTCTAAAAAAGAGGATATGATAAAAATATTAGAATATATTGATAAAAATATATCTTTACCATTATCTAATGAATTACTAGCTAAAAAATCCGGTTATAGCACATCATATTTTCGTAACATTTTTATTAAAACTATTGGGGTATCGCCGATGCAATATGTTACACAAGTTCGTATGGAAAAAGCGGTTGAAATGCTAGAAAGCGACTACGGAACTATAACAAATTTAGCGTTTTCATTAGGATATGAAAATATCTATCATTTTTCTAATGTGTTTAAAAAGTACTATGGAATGAGCCCTTTACAATATAAGAAGAAGTTTGATAAGTAAAAATGCGATTAATTATTCTTGATTTTAACACTTAATGCAACAATTAAAGCAAAAATATTGCTTATTTTTTGGTTCTGTATCAAAAAAGATAAAAATATCAGTTTTGCCATTTTCATATTTATGACTTTTATTAAAATAAGTATGAAAGGGTTTTCAAGATAAAGCTGTATCATTATGGCTATATCAAATAATACTTTATGAAATTAAATATTGAACAGAATCGTTCTCAAGGAGATCCATACGTAATTAAATCTAATGGTATTTATTACATGTATTCAACGCATGGTGAAGGAGTTCATCTATATTCTTCGAAAGACAAAATGAATTGGGACTATCGTGGAATAGTTTTTACTAAAATTGATGAAAAAGAATATTGGGCTCCTGCAGTTATCGAAATAGATAATAAGTTTTATATGTATGTGTCTACAATGGGAATTAATGAAACGGATACACATAAGCAAAGAATACTTGTTGCTGTTTCTAATAAACCAGATGATGAATTTAAATTTATCAAGTATATTCTTGATCCATTCTCTATTGATCCGCATGTTGTTAAATCTGGTAATGACTTATACATTTTTTATTCATTAAATGATTATGATGCTCCACGAGCAGGAACGCTTATCGTAGTTGATAAAATGAAATCACCTATTGAAGTTGAAGGACACCCTAAAGTGGTAGTGCGTGCAACATTAGATGAAGAAATATTCATGAGAGATCGTTTTAAAAAAGGACAACATTGGCACACAATTGAAGGAGCTTATTACTTTAGAAAAGGCGATTATCATTATGTTTTATATTCCGGTAATTGCTTTAATAGCGAAAACTATTATATCGGATATGCAGTAGCAAAAGGTGATACGGATAATTTATTAGAATTAGATTTTAAAAAATATCCAAATGACAATACTTATCATCCTTTATTAAGAAAGAATGATGAAGAAGAGGGTACTGGACATAATTCAATGATTATTGAAGATGGACATTATTACATCATATATCATGGAAGAGATTATAACGCTTTTCAAAAGAATAAAGATGTGCGTACAGCAAGAATATGTGAAATTTCTGTCAATAAAGAGGAACTAAAAGTTATCAAAAGATAGCTTTATATTAAAAAAGAAAGGACAAAAAAATAATGAAAAATTACAAGAAACCTATTTTAGTTGTTGAGTTAATTAAATTAGAAGATGTTGTTTTGCAAAGTTCAGTTGCTGGCGTTGAAACCGTCGAAGGAAATCACACTGCTGATACCGATGTCAACATAACCTTCGGGGGGGGGTACAATAAATAATGAAAACAAAAATTTCTTATTATGTAACCCTAAGTGTAGTTACATTAGGAGCAATGGCTGCAGTGGTTTTGTCTAATAATGGCAGCCATAGTGACAATAACTTCAAAAACAATGGCGAAGTTATCTATTTAAATAAACAAAATCTTATTGGCGAGGCTGTTGAAGATACCCCATTAAAATTTGAATCATCAAAAATGTTTGCATTTTATGATAAAACAAAAGATAGTAAAGAATCTCTTAGGTTTGCAGTAGCGGTAAAAGGTGAAATTGATTCTATAAATTATACAAGAGCCGCTATCGGAAGTTATGGAGAACAAGTGGAAAGTATTACCAAAGTATATCGTGGTCTTGAAGTAGAAGGTAATACATTCTATTATGATGGTGCAACATTAACCACTAATGAATCTGCACAAGGAAAATATTATTGGGCTGTCTTTAATATTACTTATGCTGATACAGTATCAGTTACAAAAGAAGATGTTGTTAGCATGGAACTTACAATAAATGGAGAAACAAAAAGTTTTTCTTCATCATTAACTCAATCTAAATTTGGTGGCGGTGATGGATCAGAAACAAATCCATATTTGATCTATAGTCAAGTTGGTTGGAATAAATACGTAGAAGATGCCAATGCCAATGCGAAAAACTTTTCTAAAAAATATATTAGTTTAGTTACATCTTCTATAACATCAGAAACAATGATAAAAGAATTTTATGGAAACTTTGATGGACATAATAATAAAATAAATGTGCAAATAACAGAAAGTACTAGCAATGGTATAGGTACAGGGTTATTTAGCGTTAATAGGGGCGGTATTATTGAAAATTTAGTAGTGGAAGGCAGAGTTGACGGAGTTGTGAATATTGCTGGCATTGCAGGAATTAATGATGGAACTATAAAAAATTGTGTTAATTATGCAAGCATTGTTAATAATGGAAGTAGAGCGGGTGGTATAACTGCTTATTCAAGACAAGGTAGTAGTGTAATTAGTTGTGATAATCATGGCCCAATTAGTGGTGGATCAGTTGATAATAACGGCAGTAAGAGTACAAATGATATGCGTGGTGTTGGAGGAGTTATTGGTACAATTCATAATAATAGCACTAACGATGTTAATATTAAAATTGAGAATTGTAACAATTTTGGAACAGTCCATAATAATTATCAAGCAGTTGGTGGAATTGCTGGTTTAATTTTATCAAACGCACATAAAACCGCTTTAACCGGTGAATTAACTATTAAAAATTGTACAAATTCCGGCGAAATCAGTGGTGGAAAATCATTTGTAGGCGGAATAATAGGTGTTATGAATAATGTAAACATCGTTATTGATAATTGTAAAAACTTAGAAGGCGGAAACGTTACTGGAACATGCTTTGTTGGTGGAATTGTTGGAGCATTTGGTTATAGTACTGCTGTAGCAGATTTAAAACAAAATACGACAATTTCAAATTGTTCCAATGCCGCTAATATAACTGCAACTGCTGAGCACACTAGCGGTGGATATCGTGTTGGAGGTATAACTGGGATGGCTTATGGAACTGCGGTTAAATCTTGCACTAATAGCGGAACTATTACTGGCGGAGATAATGAAGTTTTAGCTCCAAATGGAACATCTACAAATAAATATGTTGGTACTTTAGTCGGCTTTAAAACTGGTAAAGCTACCATAGAATAAATATTAATTTTCTTTTAAAATAAGGAAGATACTATCACAAATTGAGGAATAAAATATGAAAAAAAGAAACATAGCATTTATAGCAATTGCTACATTACTTGCTTTAGCGGGTTGTAACGACAACTCAGCAAGTACAAGCAATTCGAATTCAACAAGTACTAGTAATTCTACTAGTGCTTCAAATATGGGGAGTACAACTACTCCTTCAACTAGTACAAGTACTAGTCCTAGTGTAAAACCTAGTACTAGTCCAAGTACGTCAATTACTTATACATTTAAGGAAGTAATTACTAAAGAACCAACTTGTACCGAAAAAGGCATAAAATCTTTTATTTGTAATGAAGATGCAAGTAAGAATTATGAAGAAGAGATACCAGCTTTGGGTCATAAATTAGGTGATCCAGTTAGAAATGAAGAAGGAACAAAAATAGTCACATGTTGCGAAAGAGAAAATTGTGATTATAGTATTTCTAAAGATATTGTAAAGGTCATAGTTTTAGCTGGACAATCCAATGCAGTTGGTCATTCTTATGTTAAATACTTTAGTGAAGATGTTAGAAATAAGTATGGCGATGGTTATCCAAACATTCAAATTAATTATGATTTAAGCCCATTCGCATCTGAAACTGCACGTCATAAATCTGATGGCTTTACAAAAGTTCAAATGGGACAAGGAAGAAAAGCTAGTGATGGTTCAGTTTCATTCGGACCTGAACTTGGAATGGCAGAATATTTAAATGAGCATTATCCAAATGAAAAATTTTATATTATTAAAACCGCTGCTGGAGCGACAACATTACATGATAATTGGTATTCTCCATCAGTAGGTAAACCAATGGCAAATGATAATTTATATAACTATTTAATTAAATTTGTCGATGAGAGCATGAATTTAATTAAAGAAAATAATGAAAACGAATATCCAGAAATCATTTCCTATTGTTGGATGCAAGGTGAGAATGATGCTAAGAGTTATAGTGATGAATACGAAAATAACTGGTCTACCCATGTGGCGGATTTAAAAGAAACTTGGGAAAATTCAGGATATGTAACGCCTAATGGATTATCAATTATTGATGCCGGCATTACAAATTATTGGACTAATTTTAATAAAATTAATCAAATTAAAGAAGATTATGCATCTAAAAGTTCAAAAAATCATTTTATTGATGTCGCGGATAGTAATTGGGTATCAACTTATAAAGATAACACTGATTATGCGCATTTAGACGCTAGTGCAATGCTTGAATTAGGTCATGAATTTGGTAAAAATGTAGATTTAGTTATTAAAGATTTAAAAAATAAAGAAATAACATCTGAAACACCAGTTTATGAAGATGGCAAATGGGATGGAAAGACATATTCAACTTCTTTAAGTGGAACAGGAACTGAAACAGATCCATATTTGATTCAATCTAATAATGATATGGCTTTCTTTGCAAAAGAAGTAAAAGAAGGTAATACTTATGAAGGAAAATTTATCTCGTTAACAACGGATTTAAATATGTCTCACGCTAATTTTACGGGAATTGGTGATGGAGATTTAGTTACAGTTGATAAAGGCGATGGAACAACTTCATCTAAGTGGGAATTAAAAGAATTTAAAGGTACATTTGATGGTAATAATCATAATGTGAAATTAAGAATATCTAAACCATATGTTGCAGGATTATTTAATGCAAGTTCAGGAACAATTAAAAACGTATCTACATCTGGAACAGTATTTACTACTAATCGAGTTTGTGGCGGAATAGTAGGATACTTAAATGGTGGGGTAGTAGAAAATGTAAATAATAACGCTAATATTGCTGGAAGATTCTATGAAAATGGTAAAGGCCATATTGGCGGGGTAATAGGTTTATTAAAAGCTGGTTCATTAAAAAATGCTACTAATAATGGTTCAGTATATGGTAGTGTAACTAAATTTGCTGATGCACAAGGTACTGGTGGTGTTATCGGTACAATTGAATCAGGAGCGGTTGAAGTTAATAACTTAACTAATAGAGGTTATGTTTATGGGCGAGGATTTAACAATGGTGGAGTCATTGGACTAGTTAGAAAAGGTGGCAATTTCGTACTATCAAAATTGTATAATTATGGAACAGTAGTTGGAAAAACTAACACAGGTGGAATTATTGGTGGACTTAACTTCTCTAATGTTACAGTTGAAGCTGTTCATAACTATGGAGATATAAAAGGAACTAATTATGTAGGTGGAGTTATTGGAGCGTTTGGCTATGATGGAAATAGAACCTCAACATTACAAAATGCCACTAACGAAGGAAAAGTAATTGCTACAACAGAAGATAGTAAAGGTGGATATCGTTTAGGAGGTATTGCCGGAATGGCTTATGGTACAACGCTTAAGAATTGTACTAACTCTGGAGAAGTAGTAGCGGGTGATATAGTTGTTGAAGATGTTGGAACAGAAGAAAATAAGCGTGTTGGTTATATCGTAGGATATAAAACTGCAAGTGCGACTATTGAAGAATGTAATAACACTTTTACAAAATAATAAAACAAAATATGGATGTAGCGTGTAGTTACATCCTTTTTTTGTGCAAAAAAAGAAGCAAATTACAATAACATGCTTCTTATAAAAGTTTATTTATTAACTCAACTCAGCGGTTTTAGCATATTCAGTAGGTGCTACACCAATCTCTTTTTTAAAAGTTTTAGAGAAAGTGTATACACTTGAAAATCCGACGAGTGTTGCAACATCACTAACGGAAGTAAAGTCGCCAATTAATAATTCTTTGGCTTTATCTAATCTAACTTTCTTTAAGTATTTAATTGGTGCAACTTTATATATTTTATAAAACAATTTGCGAAAATATACTGTAGAAATGCCACACAATTTAGCTAAAGATTCATTAGAAATATCAATATCGTTATAATTATTTAGCATATATTTAACAGCAGGTTCAATTGATTTAATCATATATTTTGGAACATATACATCATCATAGTTGATTGTGGATTTTGCTAATATTTCATAAAATATTGATTTACATCTTAAAATGTAATTATTTTTCTTAGAATCCCAAATATGTGCCATTAGATTAAAAAGTCTAGCAATTTCTTGCTCGTTTTGAGCATTTAAAGCAATTGGATAAAAATCAAAAGTTTGTTCATCAAAATCAGCATCAAACTCAATCATAATACACTTTCCTAATTCTTCACAAAACCAAGTATAGTCAGTGTTTTTAGATATTACTAGTAATGTATGACGATTAGAAACATATTCAACACCATTACACTTATAAATAGTGGTTCCTTCTAATTTTAAAGCAAAGGCATAAGTGAATCTTCCTTTACGAATTACCATCTGCTTATTGGATTTATTAATGGTGTTAACAGCGAACAATTTATTAAGTACTAAATTGGACAAATTCAAATTTGATTTTTTCATGGATTTTTACCTCTCGTAACCGCTTTATATAAATATAATAACACAAATATCTGAATAATAAATATAAATCTTTTGTTAAATTGCGTATCAAAAAAGACAAATAATATCATTATTAACATTTACAAAAAAGCGCTTCCAAAATATACTCTCTTTAGGAGAGTAAGTTTATGAAAAGAATTAAAGTTGGAGTATACGGAATTGACCACAATCACTGTGCTGCTAAAGTGGCGGAAATGCGCAATTTACCAGATTTATTTGAAATTGTTGGTGTGTATGTGGAAAATGATGAAGTAAAAAATAGAAGAGGACATGATAAGTGTTATGAAGGACTTAAATTTATGTCTGAAGAAGAATTATTTGATATGGAAGATGTAGACTTAATGCTTGTTGAGCCAGCAGTAGAAAACCTAGTTCCATTTGCACAAGTTTGCATCGATAAAGGTTATCATATTCATTTAGATAAACCAGCAGGAATTAATTTAAATGAGTTTAAACATTTGTTAATGAGTGCTAAGAAAAAAGATTTAATCATTCAAATGGGATATATGTATCGTTATAATCACGCGATTCAATATGCAATAAACCAAGTTAAAGAAGGATTTGTGGGAAAACCATTCTCAATTGATACCTCTATGTCAACGGGATTAAATGTTGATTTTAAGAAACGATTAATTTCTTATAATGTTAAATCTCCTTCAATGTACATATATGGATGCCATATGATTGATTTAATTGTTTCGGTATTAGGTGAACCATTACGTGTGGTGCCATTTAATAAATGTACAAAAGCTGATGGATTAGATTTTGAAGATAGTGGATTTGCCATTTTAGAATATGAATTTGGCGTAGCCACTGTTCGTATCAATAGTTCAGAAATTAATGGTTGGGAAAGAAGAGAATTCACTATTTGCGGCGATGAAGGAACAGTATCAGTTCGCCCAATAGAAAACCCAACTCATATTACAGTTTGTCATAAAGATTATGCTAAATCTTGGTCAAGTTGTAGTAAGGTTGTTGAATTAGAGCCACAAGTAGGAAGATATAGTGATCAATTTAAACATTTATATAAGATGATTCAAAAAGAAGAATTGAATCCTTATACATATGATCATGAGTATTTAGTTCATAAATTAACACTTCAAGCGTGTGGTTATGATATTAAGGAGTAAGGTGAATGGCTGTTAACGAAAAAAACACATTAGAAAGTCAAGCAAAAACTAATACCATTAAAATAATCTTACTCAGTGTTCTAGTTATGGCTTTATGGGGCTCATTATTTCCTTTTGTGCAATGGGGATTTAAAGAATTTGCTTTAAATACAGATTTTGTGCCAGATTTAATCCTATTTGCGGGATTAAGATTTTTAGTAAGTGGATTTATCTTATCTTTGTTTACTATTAAGAATAAAGAATATAGAACTTTAAAAAAGAAAAATAACATTCTAGGAATTTTATTAGTTGGATTATTCGCTATTATATTTCATTATTCCTTTACTTATATTGGGTTATCAAAAATTAATAGTGCTTCAACAGCGTTACTAAAACAATCTGGAGTATTGGTGTTTGTATGTTTTTCTTTCTTGTTTATAAAAGAAGAAAAATTCTCTATTTTAAAACTACTAGCAGCGTTCTTAGGAATTGCTTCAATTGTAGTAGTGAACATGGATGCTTTCCATATTAAATTTGATTTAGGAAGTTTATTAGTTATTGGCGCAAGTTTCTGTACAGTAATATATAATGTTATATATAAGAAATTTTTAAAAGATGTACCCGCATTAGCGGTAACTGGATATTCGCAATTATTTGGAGGTATAATCTTATTAGTTGTTGGACTATGCTTTGGCGGAAGACTAAGAAATATATCTCTTACCGGAATGTTAATATTTGTTTATTTAGTATTAGCAACAATTGTCAGTTATTGGTTATGGTATTCAATTGTCAAAAAATATGATTTGTCTAAACTATTTATTGTAAAGATGTCTGAACCATTATTTGCAGCATTAGTCACAGTGGCTTTGCCGTTAAATAGTAAAATAACGATTGAACATTTATTAGCATTTATTTTAGTAAGTGCAGCGATTGTCTTAAGCAATATACAAATAAAACATAAAGAAAAAAACAAAAATATAGAACAGGCTAAGGAGGAAAAAGTTTATGAAAGCAATGCTAGTCGATGAAAAGAAAAATCTTGTTTGGAGTGAAGTAGATGATCCAGTTTTAGAAGATGATAAGATCATTGTAAAAATTCATGCAGTAGCCTTAAATCGTGCAGATTTACTTCAAAGAGAAGGAAAATATCCTTCACCAGCAGGATGGCCATCTTGGATGGGTTTAGAATTAGCAGGTGAAATTATTGAAATGGGCAAAAAGGCTCAAGAAAAAACTAACTTTAAAATTGGTGATAAAGTCTGTGCTTTAGTTGGTGGCGGAGCTTACGCTACTAAAATTGCAATTCCTTATCAATTAGTTTTACCAATGCCCAAAGGATTAACTTATGAAGAAGCATCAGCAATTCCAGAAGCCTATGTCACTTCTTATTTGAATTTATTTGAAGAAGGCAAACTTCAAAAAGGACAAACAGTTTATATTGCTGCTGGCGCTAGTGGACTAGCAAGTGCGGCAATCCCAATGGCTAAAGCATTTGGAGCAAAAGTTATAACAAGCGTAATGACAGAAGAAGTTAAAGAAAAAATTAAACATCTAAATGCCGATTATGTCATAGTTCAAGAAAAAGAAAGTATTGGTGAAGCCTTTAAACGTGTTGAAGAAGAAGGACATCCAGTTAATGTTGCTATGGATTGCTTAGCTGGAAAAGATTTAGGTGAAGCTTTATCTTATATGGCTAGTGGCGGTTATTGGATTCTTATTTCCACTTTAGCGGGTATTACTACGGAAATTCAATTACGCCCAGTATTAACAAAAGGCTTACATTTAGTGGGTAGTATGTTAAGAAAACGTACAAATGATGAAAAAGAACAATTATTAAAACATTTACAAAGAGATTTCTTTAAATATTTTGAAGATGGATCAATTAAGCCAACTATTTATCGTGTATTAGATATTAGTGAAGTAGAAGAAGCTCATCAATTATTACTAACAAATAAAAATGTTGGAAAAGTTGTTTTAAGAATAATTAAGTAGGTGCGTTTATGAAAAGTAAATTTATGAAAGGTAAAGGATTATTATTAATAACACTTGGTTTAGTATTAACAAGTTGTGGCATGGAATCTTTTAAAGAAAAAGAAACTTATAATCTTATTTTAAATGCGACAACTAATGGAAGTTTCTATGTTATGAAACAAGGTGAAGTAGTTAATAAAGCTAGACAAGGTGACTTATTATCTATTAGTTGCGTTAGTGATACGGGCTATAAAGTTAATGAAATCAAAGTAAATGATAAAGCAATTAGCGAATCTAGTTTCATTATGCCTAGTAGTGATACTTCAATAAGCGTAACATTTAGTCCAATTGTCTCTAATATTGAAATTGAAAATTCATTAGGTGGCACAATTACTTCTGATAAGACAAGTGCACAATATGGTGAATTAGTCACATTAACAATTATTCCAAGTTTCTCTTATTATGGTATTGAAAGATCTTTAGTTGTTAACAAATCAGAAATATATAAAAGTCGAATTTATAGTGAAACAAAAGTTAAATTCTTAATGCCAGATACTGATGTTAAAGTAAGTATGCGTTTTGCAAAAGAAAATTTAAATGGTGGCCTTACATTTGGAGACTTTGATGCTCAAATAAAAGCATTTAATACGGAAAAATGGGATTATTCATTAGATGATGCAGAAAATAAGAAAACATCTATTACTCTTTCAGGTAGTGGTGACGCTAATAACAAAAGAGATGCTGGATTTACTTATTTCCACACGGAAGAAAAATATTTCTATTTCTCAACATGTCTTTCTATGAGTGATTATGAAGGAATTACCGCAACTTATGAAAATCGTGTTGGAATATTCTTTGGAGATTATAATAAATTAGCGACTATTGGTTATTATTTTAAGAAATATAGCGCTAATACAAATATGTATATTGGAAGAAAATATGCTTCTTTAAGTTATACAACTGGTGTTAGAACAGTTATTACAGGATATCAAACAGTAATGGGTGGCCCAAGCGGAGATCCAACTTCAGATAAATTTAATGGAAATGATGTAAGCCCAAGTTCAGGTGGCTTAACAAATATTAAAAATGAAGATTTTAAAAATATTGTTATGCGTATGGGTATGGTTTATGATGGTGTTAACAAAAAGATTCATGTCTTATTAACAGATTTTGCTACAAACTCGCTAGTATATGTAAGAACTATATCTTCTTTAGATACAAAGTGGTTTAGTGTTAATGAAGATGGCTCAGTAAAATTTGGCTTATATGCCGATACAGCATTTACCGCTACATTCAATTTCTTTGATTATGAATTCTCAACAGATAAAACACTAATCGAAGAAAAATTCCCAGCAATTAAGGAGGCATAAGCTAATGAAATGTAAATTATTTAAAAAAGTTGCTTTGTTCTTATGTTCTTTATTTGTTGTTAGTTCTTGTGATAATAACAAAGATACTTCGTGGTTTAAATTCTATAATGAGAATCGCCAAGAATTTAATACTAGCGTCTTTTATGGAAATGTAAAAACCATGCAAGGCGCTGACCCTTCTTTAATATATGTTGAAGAAAAAGAAGGAGATCAAGATAGTGGTTATTATTACGCTTATGTAACTGCCACATCCACAATTAATGCTTGGCGCACAAAAGATATGACACACTGGCAATATTTAGGCGCAGTATTTCGCCCTAACTTAGATGTACATTGGGGCTATTTAAACTTCTGGGCACCAGCGGTTCATTATGATGAAAGCAATCAAACGTATTATATGTATTATAGTGCTACATGGAAAAAGCATTCTAATTCGCATTATGTTTCACTTGCTACTTCAAAATCGCCAATGGGACCTTTTAAAGAATATCATAGTGATTCTGAACCATTAATTAATTTTAATAAAATACCAAGTGATCATCCATTATTTGAGTATCATGCTCCAGAAAGTGGAATACCAAATGGTTATTTCTCCGCTATCGACGCTGAACCATTCTTAGATCCAACGGACAATCAAAAATATTTATTATTCACTCATGATAAAGGCGCTGGATATTCTAGTTCATCAACATACATTATGAAAATGAATGAATGGTGGGACCCGGATTATAGTAGCGTTACTTGTATTTCGCAAACTGGTGTAACCTCCATTGGAGGAAGTAATGAAATTGATGAAGGAACCGTTAATGAAGGACCATATATGTTTTATCATGATGGATTATATTATTTAACTTTCTCGGTTAATACTTATTTAGAATCAACTTATCAAGTGCGTCAAGCAGTTGGTAAATCGCCAATGGGACCATTTACTAAGATTGATGTTGATAAGGGTGGAACAATTATTACGACAGATGGACTTAATATTTATACCAACTCATCTGGCCACCATTCGTTTATTAAAGTAGGAGACCAATTATATATTAGTTATCATACTTTCTTAAATGATAGCGATATTGTGGAAGCAAGGAAAATTCGTTTTGATAAAATATCATTCGTTGTAAATCAAGATGGAATTCCTGTAATTTACGCCAATGGGCCAACAGTTACTATGCAACCTCTACCTTCTTTAATTAGTGGTTATCAAGATATTGCTTCTAACGCAGAAGTTAAAGCCACAAACATAGCTAAAGGAAGTAGTGCTTATTGGTTAAATGATGGAACAATCAAAATGCATGAAAATTCTTTAGTGCAAGAAACAATATTTAATAAAGGAAAATCAAAGATAACTCTTAATTGGGATGATTATGTTACTTCTAAAGCAATTATGGTATATAACAGTTCGGATTATGATACAAGTTTTACCCAAATAGATAATATTCGTATATTTTATAAAAATGACGGAAAAGAAGGATATATTGATACAGGAAAATTGGTGTTTAATTACGATATTTTTGCAGAAGAAGATTATAAATGTATATTTGTAGGTTCTTCCATTGCTATTGAATATCAAGATATGCTTATTAAACAAATTCAAATCACAGTTTCAAAATCAAAAGGAAATGGCAACATTGCAATTCCTGAGATTACAGTATTAGGAAAGTAGGTGTAAAAAATGAAAAAGAAAAAACATTTATTATTCATGCCATTTTTATGCTTACTATTAAGTAGCTGTAATTCCGCTAGTAACCCATTTGGAAGTTATGATTATAAAAATGAAGATCCAATTCCATCTTCTTTAAAAGATTTTACGAATGCGGATGGATTAACTATTGATGGAGAAAAAGAAAGTGAATATGGAGAAGCAATGCATCGATTATATTTTAATAATGATCGCACTAGCAAAATTTATATGGATACCTATTTATATTTTGGTAAAGAAGGTATGCATTGCTTCGTTGAAGTAAAAGATAATATTATTGCTTATAATAGTCACCGAAAAGTATATTACAACTCATCGGTCGAATTATTCTTCAATGATATTAATAAAACAAAAATCGATAATCAAACATTGCAATATCGTATAGC
>CAKPJO010000018.1 GCA_934162685.1 uncultured Bacilli bacterium
GTTTAATAATGATGATATTGGTGACTGGGTAATTATGAAAAGTAATGGCATTCCAACATATAATTTTGCGGTTGTAATTGATGACCATATGATGGAAATCACCCATGTTTTAAGAGGGGAAGAACATTTATCTAATACGCCAAAACAAATTCAAGTTTATAAATATTTTGGTTGGGAAGTACCAACATTTGGACATATGACTATTATTATTAATGAAAATGGTAAAAAGTTATCTAAACGTGATCACAACATTTTACAATTTATGTCCCAATATCGTGAATTAGGATATTTACCAGAAGCTATATTTAATTTCATTCTTCTATTAGGTTGGACACCAAATAGTGAAAAAGAATTCTTTACTTTAGAAGAAGCTAAAAAAGAATTTGATCCAAGTCGTATGTCATCATCGCCATCAATGTTTGATCAACATAAATTGAATTGGATGAATGGACAATACATTAAAAAATTAAGTGATGAAGAATATTTAAAATTCATTAAACCATATTTAGCTAAAGCAGTTAATATTGAAAACTTTGATGATGAAAAATTATTATTCTTAGCCAATATGTTTAAAGAACAAATTCAATATGGTGAAGAAATTGTAAATTTAATCAAGCCAATGTATGAATATAAATTAGAGGAAAGCGAAGAAGCTTTAGCAATGCTTAATTTAGAATCTACTCCACTTGTTTTAAAAACTTTTGCTAATAAATTAGAACAAGCAGATAACTTAGAGCCAGAGACATTAAAAGTAATGTTTAAAGAAATAGCTAACGAAACAGGTGTTAAAGGTAAATCCTTATATATGCCTTTAAGATTAAAAATTACTGGCCAAATGCATGGAGCAGAATTAGTAAATATTATTAAATTGTTAGGAAAAGAAGAAATACTAAATAGAGTAAATAACTAATACAAAGAATAATATGTATTAGAAAATTGTTTCTTGGATTCATTATAAATTTTAAAAGAATGCATATTTGTATTGGCTTTATAAAAATCATTAGAATCATTTTTCGTTAAATAATCGGCAATACTTACGAATAATTGTTTTGCAAGTTTGCCGTTTTTTAATTCTTTATTATCATCATTTCCGACATAAACGCAAATGGTGTAATTAGGATTGAATCCTACTACCCAAGAATCGGATTGAGTAGAACCGGTTTTGGCAGCGAATATATGACTTGTTTGGTAATTTAGTAAAGAAGGAGAAACATAAGTATCTAAATTTTTATCAAAAGGGGATGTAAGCATATAATTTAAAATAATAACAAGTGTTTCATCTAAAGTATAAGAATAAGTATTAGAAGTATTTAAAACTAATTGATCATTTTGAAGTGAAACTGATTTAAATAAACGTGGCTTATAATAATGTCCTAAACTAGCAAAAGAATTGAAAATTGCCGTTAATTGGAGAGGAGTCATTTCATTAGTGCCTAAACCAATCGTGGCATTTGCTGTAGCATTTTTTACGCCTAATTTAATTAATAAATCTTTTAAATTTTCGCTTCCAACAAGTAAAAGAGTTTTGGTGGCATAGATATTATCAGAGACTGCAAGAGCTTCAAGCATAGTAATTGGTTTATTAGCGTATTTTTCTCCAGCGTTTGAAGGAGAATATTCTTGTTCGTTTTCTAAATGAAATGTAGTTTTTTTACTAATAAGTTTTGTTTTTATATCAAAACCATTTTTAAGAGCTAAATAATATAGTAGAGGCTTAATCGTTGAGCCTGTTTGTCTAAGTGATTTAGTAGCACGATTAAATTGAGAGTTATCATAATTTACTCCGCCAACAAGAGAAATGACATCACCACTATTAGGCTTCATTACTACAACAGCGATTTGTGAACTATCTTCATCAATATTATACGATTTTATAATGTTATTAATTTTTTGTGTGACTTCTAAATCAATAGTGGAGTTTATTTTTAATCCAACTCTTTTGTAATTATTTTTTAGGATATGTCCTTCATTTAATTCATCCATAATAGCGTCATAAAAATATAATACATTTCGATTTATTGTATTGCTTTTTTTAAATTTAAAGTTCAGGTTTTCGTTAAGTGCTTTTTGATATTCTTCCTCAGTTATTTTATTTTGCACTTTCATGTTGTTTAAAACTTGTTTTTGCTTAATATAGCTTTTTGTTATGTCAATATCAGGTGAGTAATGCGAAGGGGAAGATATTATTCCAGCAAGCATTGAAGCTTCGCCTAGAGTAAGATTTTTAGCATTTTTATTGAAAAAATAATTGCTTGCTTCATCAATCCCATAAATGTTGTGTCCGAAATAAACACAGTTAAGATAAGCTTCTAATATTTGATCTTTTTTATATGTTAGTTCGATTTTTCTTGCTAGTGCGGCTTCTTTTATTTTTCTTATAAAACTCTTATTATTATTTAAATAAATTGTTCTTGCTAATTGTTGAGTAATTGTGGAACCGCCCGCTACGATTTTTTGCGCTTTTATATTACTTAATAAACTAGCGATAATGCGACGATAATCTAAACCATTATGTGAGTAAAATCTTTGATCTTCTGAAGCAATAATAGCAGCTTTAAAATATGGTGAGATATCCTCTAAATTTACATATTTTGCGATAGCGTTATAATGATATGTAAAGGCATATTCATCATTTCGATCATAAACTATATACTCTTCATTATGCCCAAGTACAATAGATGGGCTTAAATAGATAATAGTATTAATAAGTAAAGCCATTATGACGGGAATGGTAAGTATGATTGTTATTACTTTATGTTTCTTTTTAGTTTTCATATTACTAGTTTGTGAAATCTTACACAAATTAAACATTACTTTTAAATAAAAAGAAAATTTCGTATAATAAAACTGGTGAGAATATGGATAGAGTCAAAGTGAAAATTGAACAACATCAAATTATTGATGATAATGATGATAAAATGTTTTTTGATGGTGAAGCAATATTTAATAATGACTATGTACAAGTGTGGCTGATGCACGAAAAGTCATTAATTAATTATTTGCTTGTTAAAAAGATTACTAATCAAACATATAATTTGATTTTTCATCAAACTAAAACGCAAGCACTTTTACGTGTTGGTAAAAAAGAAATTTTTAATTATCCAACTAGTGAAGGCATGTTGAATTTAGAGACAATTCTAATTGAAGGTCTATTACATGATAATCAATTATATTTGGAATATGAATTATTAAGTAATTCTAAACACTTATCAATTAATATTTTATTGATTACACTAGCGTAATTAGACTATACATAATAGCGATTTTTGATTAAAAATGATGATAATTAACCATTTTATATTGAAATTTTTATAAAAATAGTTCATTATTATTTAGGTTACTCCTTAATAGTATAACTATTAAGCGCAAAGTATGACTGAGTTAGGAGGAAAAATATGTCAAATAAATCAATGGTAGACATTGCATATGATTATGCAAAACAATTCAAAGATCCTGTTCCTTTTAAAGATTTATGGGCAGAAGTAGTTAAAGAATTAGAACTAAGTGAAGAAGAAGCAAAAGCAAAAATAGGTATCTTCTATACTAATCTTTCTTTAGATTGTCGTTTCCATAGCGCTAGTGACAATACTTGGATGTTACGTTCTAGAATGTCATTTGATGATGCAACTGCAGACTTATTCTTTGTTAAGGATGATGTAAAAGATTCTGAAGACGAAGATGAAGACGAAGATTATGATGATGACGAAAATGAAGATGAAGACGATGCTGGCGAAGATGAAGACGAAGATGAAGAACATGACGAAGATGAAGATGATTCAATAGATAGCGATATCTATGATAACGAAGACGAATAAACATTAAGTTAAAGGAGATTGAAAATTATGTGTTTAGTAAGTATGAAAGAAATGCTCATCAAAGCAAGAGAAGGACATTACGCAGTTGGTCAATTTAACATCAACAATCTTGAATGGACAGAAGCTATTCTTGATGAAGCACAAGCATTAAATGCTCCAGTTATTCTTGGAGTATCTGAAGGTGCCGCTAAATATATGGGCGGTTGGTTAGTCGTTTCTGCAATGGTTAAGGCTTATATTAAGTCTAAAAATATTACTGTACCAGTTGCTTTACACGTTGACCATGGTAGTTCATTTGAAGTTGTGAAGGCTGCAATTGATGCAGGTTTCTCATCAGTTATGATTGATGCTTCACATTTCCCATTTGAAGAAAATATTGAAATTACTAAGAAAGTTGTTGAATACGCTCATGCAAGAGGCGTTTCTGTTGAAGCTGAATTAGGCCGTGTTGGTGGACAAGAAGACCACGTTGTTGCTGAAACAATGTATGCTGATCCAGAAGAATGCCGTATTTTAGTTGAAAAAACTGGTATTGATTGCTTAGCACCTGCTCTTGGTTCAGTACATGGACCATATCATGGTGAACCAAAATTAGGATTTGATGAAATGGCTTATATCAATGACTTATTAAAGATGCCTTTAGTACTTCATGGTGGATCAGGAATTCCTGATGAACAATTAAGAAAAGCAATTGATCGTGGAACAGCAAAAATTAATGTTAACACTGAATCTCAACAAGCTTGGACAGCAATTGTTCGTGAAGTATTAGAAAAAGATAAAAATGTTTACGATCCACGTAAAATCATTGGTCCTGGTAAAGAAGGAATCAAAAACGTTGTTCGTGCTAAATGTGAAGTTTTCGGTTGTATCAACAAAGCAAACTAACAATTATTTAACAAATGCCCATATGGGCATTTTTGTTTCTTTATAGAAAGTAGGGTATATATTGGAAAAAAGAATATTTGAAAAAATTAAAGATAATGATATCATCACAATTTTTGGTCATGTAAAACCAGATGGTGATTGCTATGGATCGCAAATTGGATTAAAAGATGCTATATTAGCTACTTTTCCTAATAAACAAGTGTATGTTCTTGGTACAGGACTTCCAAAGTTTTTTAAAAGAATTAGTCCGATGGATGAAGTTGGTGATGAACTAATTAAAAAATCTTTAGCAATTGTATTAGATGTTGCAAACAAAGAACGTGTTGAAGATCAAAGATTTTTGATGGCAAAAGATATTATTAAAATTGATCACCATATTTATGTTCATACTTATGGAAGCATTGAATTAATAGATAACTACGCTATTGCGACAGCACAACTTATTGCTCGAATTATTGAACGTAATGAAATGAAACTGACTCATGTAGGAGCGGAAGCGTTGATGTTAGGCATTATTACTGATTCTGGGCGCTTTCAATATGGTGCTACTAACGCTGAAACATTCCATTATGCTGAAATGCTAATGAATAATGGCGCTAGTTTGCATGGCATTTATGACATACTCTATGAAATGGATTTAAATGATATTCGTTTTAAAGGATATGTTTTAAGCCATTTTGTTACTAAAGAGTTTGTTAGTTATTATAAGATGACGTTTGAGGAGATTAATCAACTAAATGTTGATACTGATTACGCTGCGAGTTTTGTAAATCTTATTGCGGATATTAAAGGCTATCCAATATGGTGTTCTTTTGCTCAATACGAAGACGGAAACATTCGGGTGGAATTACGTAGTAAAAGTATTGACTATGATGTTCAACAAATTGCTAAAAAATATGGTGGCGGCGGTCACATTCAAGCTGCTGGTGCCCAAGTGAATTCGTTTGAAATAGTTGATAAAATTATTGATGATTTGATTTTACTAGCCAAAGGAGAATTTAAAAATGTTTAAAAAAGAATTAGAGGCTGCGATAGAAGCAGGCTTAAAAGCCAAAGAAAAAATATTAGAAATTTATCATACTAAGTTTGATGTGGAAATTAAATCCGATCACTCGCCCGTTACTTTAGCAGATAAAATGGCAGATCAAATGATAAGAGAAATATTGAGTACAAGATTTCCAACATATGCTTTTTTAACTGAAGAGTCGGAAGATAATTTAGAAAGAAGAAAAAATGATTATGTTTGGATTGTTGATCCAGTCGATGGAACAAAGGATTTCGTAGCTAAAGATGATGAATTTACTACTAATATTGCTTTAGCTTATAAAGGCGAAGTAGTGGTTGGCGTTGTTTTAGCTCCAGCTTTAAATGAATATTATTACGCTACTAAAAACGAGGGGGCTTTTAAATTTTCTAATGGCAAAGTGACACCAATTCATGTTAATGATAAATTAAATAATTTAACAGTACTTACTTCAGTATTCCATCAAACAGAAAATGAAAAAGCGGTAATTGTTAAATACCATGACAAAATAAAAAATGTTATGAAAGTTGGCTCATCTTTAAAAGCATGTCGTATTGCTGAAGGTTTAGCGGAAATTACTTATCGTTTAAGTGATGGAACCAAAGAATGGGATACAGCAGCAATGCAATTAATTGTAGAAGAAGCTGGCGGAGTAATGGTAAAACCAAATGGCGCTAGAATTACTTATAATCGTGAAGATGTTTATAATCGTGAAGGTTATATTATTGCTAATAGAAAAGAAAATATTTTATTATAATTATTTAATATTTTAATAATACATACCATTTTTGAACTATAATTCAGAAATGGTATTTTTTATATAAGTATATAAAAAGCATATTATTCATAAATATTATAAGGGGATATTTTTATGCGCATTTCAAACTTTGGAAAATCATTTATAATTTGCATATTTTTATTACTTTCCACCATTTATGCATTATTTATCACAAGCAATAATATTAAACCATATATTATGGATTATGCTTTAGAGCAATCTAAAAAAGTCATGACCTGTATTTCTAGTGATGTTATAGGAGAACTTTGTGAAGAATTTAATATCGCCGAACAAGAAATTGTTAGTTATGAAGAACAAAATAATAATATTTCTACCATGCATATTGATACAAAATATTTAAATAATTTTTTAAAAGTCGCGACTCAAAAAACTTTATTAAAAATTAAAGATGTAGAAAAGGGAATGTATGATAATGAATATTTCATAGATTCGAAACTAAGAAAGAGTGGAAACGGAATAATTTATGATGTACCAGCTGGTTTAGTAACAAATAACATTATATTAGCTAATATTGGAGGAACGATTCCTATTAAGTTTTCTTGTCTTGGTAGTGTTGAAGGTAATATAGTGGCAAAAACCAGTTCATTTGGTATTAATAATGCGCTAATTAATATATCTTTAAATTTATCTATCGATAATAGAGTGGTTGTTCCTCTTGCAAGTGAATTACAAAATATTGAACTAGAAATACCAATATTCATGCATGTTATTAATGGGAAAGTTCCTAGTTACTATTTAGGAGACCGAACAGTTTGTAAAGATATATATAGCGAGGTGAAATTATAGTGCGAGCATTTATATTTGATAAGTATGGATATTATGAAGATGATGAATACGCTAGTGAATTTGATTATCAAGGCTGGCATTTTAAATTAGAAAAAGTTGATCGAACAGAAGAAGAATTAGAAGAACTTAATAATTATGTGAAAAAAATAGAAAATCTTTTTTATGATAGTGGAATAAGTATTATCAAAAATCGTGATGGCAATTATTTAAGCAAGACAGAATTTGGCGATTGTGCATTAGTATCTATAAAAAATCGCCATGTAGCACTTAAAGATTTACTACAATTACATACATTTTTTAAAAATGGTGAAGGGCAAACATATACTATTAAAGAAATGTTAAAATTATGGGAAGATAAAACGGATTTAATTAGTGAAAAAGTAATTCCTTCTATAAAAATTGGGGATTATCGTTATGAAGAAATTATGACATCTATTATTTTTGCTATGGGTTTAGCAGAAAATGCCATGCAATATTTAGCTGAATTAGAATTAGATTTAGGAGATAACATTACTAACCTTACTCTAGCACATAAAAGATTATATAGCTTTTCTAGCTATGAATTTTTTTCTCCTTTTAATTTAATAGTGGATAATCCTATGCGCGATTTAGGAGAATTATATAAATCAGGAATTTTAAATAATGATACTTTATTAGATACTTTAAAATATTATAATCCTAGTAAACAAGATGTATCTCTTTTATTAGCACGTATTTTATTTCCTACAACATTTTTTGATCAATTAGATGATTATTATGTTTTAAGAAAAGATGTAAAAACAAATATTATAACTTATAAAGATAATGCGAATACGCTATTATATAATTTAAAACAATTAGAAAAAGAACTTACAAATAAATATGGTATTAGACCGATAAAATGGTTAAATAATTAGTTTGACCATGTGCTAATATTTTGATATCATATTAATGCTGTTTAGAGGTAAATTTATGAAAAAAAAGATAAAAATCGCATTAATATTAAGTGCTTTATTAGTAGGACTAACATCCTGCGAATTGACTTTTGGTTCCAATTCTACAAGTAATAAAGGTTCCACTAGTGTTATATCCACTCCTAAAAGTGATTCCACAAGTATTTCAACATCGATACAGCTTGTCCCTACAGGCGTTGTTATTAGTGAAACAAATATTACTATTTATATTAATGAATCATACACTCTAAAAGCAACGCTATTACCAAGTGGTGTAGAAGGTGTAATTAATTGGAGTAGCAGTGATGAAAATATTGTGACAGTTGATAATGGCGTAGTCAAAGGTAAAAACATAGGAAATGCCACTATTTTTGCCACTTATGACACATTTGTTGCTAAAACAATGGTTACAGTTACTGAAAAAAGTGTTTCTAGTGTTAGCGAAGTTCATTTGTACGCTATGAATGATTTCCATGGTGCAGTAAATGCACAAAGTAATGAACTAGGTTTATTAAAAAATGGTACATTCTTTAAAGAAAAAGGAAAAGAAGATAATACCCTTATTTTGAATTCTGGTGATATGTGGCAAGGCTCATTAGAGTCTAATATTAATTATGGTGAATTTTTAACTAAGGCGATGAATAGTATTGAGTTTGACTGTTTTACATTAGGAAATCATGAATTTGACTGGGGTGGAAATTATATTGCTTCCAATAAAACACTTTATGATTCTACGACTAACTATCAAACACCATTTTTAGCCGCGAATATATATAATTATGATATAAATAATCATCAAGTTTTGTCTCACGCTGATGAATTAGGTCAAGAATATGTGGTTCGTACTTTAGAAAATGGTTTGCGGGTTGGTATTATTGGAGTGATTGGCGAAGACCAAATAACATCAATATCTTCGCAATTTGCAGATTCCTATACCTTTTTAAACCCAACAAAAATTATTAAAAATCTTTCTGATGAATTAAGAAGTGAAAAAAATTGTGATGTAATTGTTGTTGATGCTCATGCTTCTTATGAACAAGTTGATAAAAGTATTACAGAGGTAAGCTCTAAAACTAATAAAAAATATGCAGATGCTGTGTTTTGTGCTCATTCACATCAATACGAAAATTATGTCAATAATGATGTTCCGTTTGTACAAGCAAGTTGTAATGGCAAGGCATATTCTGAGATACATTTAAAAGTCACTAATGGAAATGTTTCGCTTGTTTCTTCTGATAATAGTGGAACAGCTAGCAATATAACTAAATATGATGAATCATTAACAAGTCTATATAACGAATATAAAACTATTGCTGATAAAATTGGTAATGAAAAATTAGCATATTTAGATGAAGCTATGTCTTCTTCATGTGACTATGAAGGATCTCTTCCTAAACTTATTACTAAAGCTATGGCAATAGAAGCTTCTACACAAGGTTTTAATGTTGATTTTGCTATTTGTAATCAGGCTCGTGCTTGGTTACAAAAAGGTAATATAACTTATACAGCTTTAGCTAAATCAATGCCATTTAATAATGAAATGTACGTTATGAAAGTAAAAGGATCAACGTTAAAAAGGCAACTTACATATAATAGTTTTTATCGTGTTATTGAAGAGTCTATTTCAACGAGTAAAACTTATACTATAGTTGTGATAGATTATTTAGCTTTACATAGAAATTCTAATCGAGAGTATGATTATTTTAGTGGATTTGAAATGGTTGGTAAATTAACAAAAAGCGGTTATGCTTTTTATACATATCGTGATATGGTCGCGGAATATTTAAGAAAAACTAAATCAATTACAGCAAGTGATTATTCATCTTATAATGATTCACACTTTGCATTAAAATAAAAAAATGATGTTATTACCTTGTCGTAATAACATCATTTTTACTATTTAGTTTCTTCAGTTTTATTTTCCGTAGCAGATGGTCTTTCATTAGCTAACTTAACACCGATGACACCAGGAACTTCTTCCATAAGAATAACTTCTATTCCTTGAGAAATAGTAGTATCCATCATCATACAATCAGCACAAGCACCTATCATATTGATATAAACTATACCATCTTCAAATGCTACAAATTCCACATCTCCACCATCACGGCGAATAAATGGGCGTAATTTATCTATTGTTAATTGAATTTGTTCTTCGATACTTACCATAAACATATCTCCTCTACATTGATTAATAATATCACTTTTTATTATGCTTTAAAATACTGATTTAAAAAAAAGTATTTGTCTATTTTTGTTTAATATTTTAGTAATTGCATATATAATAGTTATAAAGAAGGAGACAAGAAAGATGATACTTATGAAAATTATAAAAAAATTAATATTTACATTAATTACTTTGGTGGCAATTGTTGCTGTTGTAATTATCGGTGGTTATATTTATATTCGCTCAACATATGGAATTGACTTATTTAATACTGTGACACAATTAAAAGTATTAAGTGAAAAAGTTGATGAATCAGAATTATGCAAAGAAGCATTTAGCGATAGTGACATGGCGGATGTACAAGAAGAAGTTAATAAATCCGTTAACAATATGATTGAATATAGTGAAGAAAATTATATTGTTAATTTGAAAGACTTACCAGAAAATATGAAATCACTAATTAAATTAAGCGATAAACAAGTAGGTGCTTTAGCGAATCAAGTGACTTATCAACAAACTGGAGGTATTATTACAGTAGGAAGTAATGAAATAAATTACGAATTAAAACAAATTGATTTTAGTAACATAAGCGCTACAGGTGATTCGGATTTTAATATTATAGTATGCTTAGATATGAGCTCTGTTAAAAATGAAATGAATTCCTTCCCGTTTAAGTATTTAAAAAAATATGTTCCTGATTATTTTTATGTATCATCCACAGTAAGAATTGATAAATTAGAAGAGCCTTTTGCTTATAATATTGAACATTTGTCTTTAACTATTAATAATTTAAGTAAAGAAGATACGGATGATTTATTTAATACTCTTGATAAGGTGTTTAAATTCGGTAGTGCTGAATCTCTTAATATGATGGTAGGAGAAACAGTAGTGGGTGCTTTAATTGGTAATGAATCTAATCCAGGTTTTGCCTATTCGTTAAAGGATAAAGGTGCATCTGACTTTAAATTTGTGCAAGAATCTGGCGTAGATTATTTTGTTGTTAACATTTAATTAAAAAACATTTGACAAAAAATTAATTTTTGGTACAATACAACCATATAACACAAATACTGTGAAAAGAAGAGTAATTTATTTGTATTGATTTTAGAGAGCTTAGTTAGGTGAAAGTAAGCATCAAAAGAATAAATGAACATGGTCTTGGAGTAGTTAACTTGATATGTAGAGTTAATCGGGTACGCCCGTTAAAGCGGAAGAGTATGTTTGTACTTATTGAGATATAGTTTGTGAAAACTATATGAAAAAAGGTGGTATCACGAGTCCTCGTCCTTTTATGGATGGGGACTTTTATTTTTTTAGGAGATTTGCTTATGAAAACATTTATCATTAAATCTAATATTTATAATAAACGAATGTGCAAAATAATTCGATTATTAAAAAAATGTTAAAAATAAAATTGAAAAGTTAAAAGGAGAAAAATTATGAAAAAAAATACATTTATATTATTTACATTATTAAGTTTAGTAGGATGCTTAGCATCTTGTGATAAAAATGGGGGACTTGTGATTGCCATTCCTAATGACACCACTAACGAAGCAAGAGCGTTGCTATTATTAGAAACTAAGGGATATATAACTTTAAAAGATGGTGCAGGTATTACCGCAACAATAAGAGATATAAAAGAGAATCCCTATAATTTACGTTTTAAAGAGATTGAAGCAGCTCAAATACCAGCATCATTATCAAGTGTTGATTATGGTATTATAAATTCCAATTATGCATTAAATGCCAAACTTAATCCCGTTGAAGATGCTTTACTTATTGAAGATTCCTATTCTAGTTATGCAAATGTTGTTGCGGTTAAAGAAGGAAAAGAAAATGATCCTAAAATTAAAGCATTAAAAGCAGCAATTATGTCTTCACAAATTAAAGAATTTATTAACACTAATTATAAAGGAGGAGTTATCGCTACAATTGATAATCCAACAACTGGTTTTGATGAAACAATTGATTATAGTTCCTTAAGCGGAACTAAAATTACTATTGCTGCTAGTTCAACTCCACATGCGGAAATTTTAAAAGAAGTAAAAAAGATTTTAGCTACCAAACAAATTAACTTAGATATTAGAGAATATGATGATTATATTCAACCTAATATGGTCGTGGAATCTGGTGAAATTGACGCTAATTACTTCCAACATCAACCATATTTAGATGATTTTAACAAAGAAAATAAAACCCATATTGTTTCTATATGTGCACCACACGTAGAACCAATGGGATTATATGGTGGAAAACAAACATCTTTAGATGCAATTAAAAATTTATAAAAAATGAAGGAGGGAAAGCAATGATAGAAATAAAAAACTTAAGCAAAACGTTTATAAATGGCAATGATAAAATAGAAGTTTTAAAAAATATTTCATTAACAATTGAAGACGGAGATATTTATGGCATTATTGGCATGTCTGGTGCTGGTAAATCAACATTAGTTAGATGTATAAATCTTTTAGAAACTCCCACTAATGGAGAAGTTATTATTGATGGTGAAAATATTAATAATTTACCGAAAAAAGAGTTAAGAAAAAGACGCCAAAAAATAACAATGATTTTCCAAGGATTTAATTTATTAATGCAAAGAACATGCTTAGAAAATGTTGCTTTTCCTTTAAAATTATTGCATGTAAATAAAAAAGAAAGAGAAAAGAAAGCTTTAGAACTTCTTGATGTAGTAGGATTAAAAGATAAGGCGAATGTTTATCCTGCAACTTTATCAGGCGGACAAAAACAGCGAGTGGCTATTGCACGTGCTTTAGCAACAAATCCTAAAATATTATTATGCGATGAAGCAACAAGTGCATTAGACCCAAAAACCACAAAATCAATACTCCAATTATTAAAACAAATTAATAAAGAATTCAAAGTTACTATTGTTATTATTACTCATCAAATGAGCGTTGTCGAAGAAGTATGTAATAAAGTTGCTATTCTTGAAGATGGCGTTGTAGCGGAAAAAGGTGATGTAAATGAAATATTTTCTATGCCTAAATCTAAAATTGGTAAAAAACTTGTTTATCCAGAAATAGAAGGAGAATATGAAGTTAATAACTCTTCTTATCGACGCATAAGAATTGTTTATAACGGCGCTAAAGCGACATCTACGCCACTCATTACAAAATTAGCCTTAGATAAGAAGGTTTATGCCAATATAATTTATGCGTCCACTAAAGTTATTCAAGAGAAAATGTTTGGAAACATGATTTTGGGCATTCCTTTAGAAAGTGATTTTGATGATGTAATCAATTATTTAAAAGAACAAGAAAATGTTTATGTAGAGGAGGTAAGCGATGATGAACTTTTTAGTGAGCACAACTAATTGGAATTGGGATAAAGCATGGGAAGTATTTACGCAAGAATTCCCACTAGCAATATGGGAAACTTTATATTCTACTTTTTTATCTACATTCTTGGCGATTTTAATTGGATTACCTTTAGGGGTTTTGTTAGTGGTAGGTGAAAAAGATAATATTTTACCATTGCCAAAATGGTTAATGATAACTTTAAATTGGATTGTTAATATATTCCGCTCTATACCATTTTTAATTTTAATGATTATGGTTTTGCCATTATCGATGATTATATTTGGAACACAAGTTGGAACTATTGCAACAATTATTCCTCTAGTAGTAGCAACATTCCCGTTTATTGCTCGTTTAATAGAAAATTCTATTAGAGAAGTTAATCCTAATATTATTGAGGCAAGTTTATCTTTAGGTGCAAGTCCTTTTCAAATTATTACACATGTATTAATACCTGAGGCTATGCCAAGTATTGTTTCTAATATTACAATTACTTTAACTACTGTGTTAGGATACACCGCAATGAGTGGTACTATTGGCGGTGGAGGATTAGGAAGAATTGCTATTTCGTATGGATATAATCGATATCAAACAGCAATACTATTTTTAGCAGTAGTGGTTATAGTAATACTTGTGATTATGATTCAAACTTGTGGAACATTTATCGCAAATAAAATGGACCATCGGTTAAAAAAGAAAAAATAGAGG
>CAKPJO010000019.1 GCA_934162685.1 uncultured Bacilli bacterium
ACTTTATAAAGATGGCTTTGTGTTAGATGAAGATAATCCTGAATATGTATTCTTTTTAGGCGGAGATGGTACTTTTTTAAGAGCGGTACATAAATATATTGACAAAGTTGATAGTGTGAAATTTGTTGGCTTAAATGCTGGGACATTAGGGTTTTATTTGGATTATTCCACTAGTGAAATAGATTTACTAATTAATGATATAAAAAGCGATAATGTAAATGTTGTATCTTATCCATTACTTAAAGGCAAAGTTACTAGTAAAAGTGATAGCCGTATAATTTATGCAGTAAATGAAATAAGAATTGAAAATCCATTTCGTTCATTGGTTAGTGATGTGACAATTGACGAACATAAATTAGAAACTTTTGCTGGTAATGGTTTAGTAGTCTCGTCATCTTTAGGCAGTTCGGCTTACAATAAATCTTTAGGCGGTGCAATTATTGAACATGACTTACCATTATTAGAAATAACAGAAATTGCATCAATTCAAAATAATGCTTATCGTTCCTTAGCTTCTAGTTTGATAGTTGGTGGCGATAAAACAATTTCTTTTTCGGGATTATTTAAAGATGTTATTATTGGCTATGATCAAGAAATAATGAAAGATTTTACTAAGATGAAAGAAATTTCTATTACTTTATCTGATAAAACAGTAAAATTAGTTCGTAAGATTGATCATAATTATATTGATGTATTACGTAAAGCATTCATTGTTGATAAGGAGATGTAAAAAATCATGTTTTTAACAGTAGGAGAATTTTTTCAAAAATATGGACTTGTAATAGCGTTAGTTTTAGTAGGCATTATTATTGTAATTGTGACGTTTTTGTTAATTAGAAATAAAAATAAAAGCAAAACAAATAAAGCCTCCAATGAACTATATGAAAAAATCATTGAAGGATTAGGCGGAAAAGAAAACATTATTTCATTAGAAGCTAAAATGTCACGTTTGAATGTTAGTCTTAAAGACGATAACTTATTAAACATTGATTTATTAAAAACTAGTGGTGTATCTAGAGTAGTAAAAATGTCAAGCCGTATTACATTGCTTATGGGTAATTCCGCTAGCGAAATAGAACAAGCGTTTAAAAATAATAAATAAAACTTTATTATATCTATTTATTTTAGTTCCAGGCATTAATTAAGTCTGGAACTTTTTTATTGCGGATAATATTGATTGCTATTATTTGGATTATAGTAATTATTATAACTTGAATTATTATAAGGATAACTTTGTTGATTATATGGCACATAAGGATAAGTGTAATAAGAGTTATTTTGATAATATGGAGTTGGTTGGTAGTAATAAGTAGGATATGGATTATTTGGATATAAAGGGCCTTTGTTAGGTGCGAAAAGACCTCCTACTAATAATCCGCCTACAAAAGGCCAAATCGGTCCAATAACGCGATATTGATACATAAAAAAATCCCCCTAGCATAATATATGCAAATAGAGAGATTAGTTTATTGAATTAAAGATACTTTTTTAATTCTTCAATTGGTAAGCCCATAACATTGTAGTAACTACCAGATATTTCTTTTACTAAAGAAAATTCTTTATCTTGAATGCCATAAGCACCAGCTTTATCTAAAGGTGAACCGGTTTTAACATAATCATCAATTAAATTGTCACTTAAATAATTAAATGTTACATGTGTTAACACACTTTTTGATATTACTTTATTTTTGGAAATAATTGTAAATCCAGTTACAACATCATGTGTTCTATTTGATAATAATTTCAGCATTCTTTTAGCGTCTTCTTCATTAGATGGCTTTCCTAACACTATATTATCAAGAATTACTACTGTGTCCGCGGCAATTATAATATCATTTTGGTTATCTTTAAATACTGTTTGAGCTTTTGCCTTAGATAGTTCTAATGGTAAATCATACGCATTAGCGTGTATTTTACTTTCATCTACGTTAGAAACTACGACTTTAAATTCATTAATTAGTAACTTTAATAATTCTTGTCGTCTAGGTGATTTACTTGCAAGAATATACATAATTAATTCTTATTCATGATAACTGGAATTATCATTGGTCTTCTTTGCGTTTTCTTAAAGAAGAATAATGTTAATTGGGTTTTTACCATATTTTTAATATCAGAGAAAGTAACTTTTTCTTTCATTAAATCAGTTAAAATATTTTTAGTAAATTGTTCAGCTTGTTGAATCATATTATCATGGCTATAAGTATAGACAAAGCCACGTGTATATAGTTTTGGATCTTGTAATAAGCAATTGTTTTTAGAATCTAAAACTAATAAAACAGATACCATACCATCATTATAAAGAACCTTGCGATCATTTATAACTGCACGGCATACTCCGGATACATCATTACCATCAATAAAAATATCATCAGCTTGAATATGTGGGCCTTCTGTGATTTTATGATTTTTAAGTAATAATGAATCACCATTACCGCATATGAAGGTATTCTCACGCGGTATACCTAAACTTACAGCGATATCGGTATGAATTTTTAACATACGGTATTCACCATGGGCAGGCATAAAATACTTTGGCTTTAATAATTTTAAAGCGAGACGAAGTTCTTGCTTTGATGGGTGACCAGAACTATGTAAACTTAAAAACACAGAATTAGTGAGTACATTGGCACCGGCACGAGTTAATGTGTTAACAACACGATCAATACTTGCTCCATTGCCAGGAATAGGAGAAGAAGAGAAAACAACAGTATCGCCAGGTATAATTCTTAATTGTTTATGTTCGCCATTAGCAATACGAGCAAGTGCCGCCATTGGCTCACCTTGGCTACCAGTACATAAGATTAAAGTTTCTTCTGGTTTGGTATAACGTAAATCTTCAAATTTTAATAAAGATGAATCAGGAATATGAATATATCCAAAATTTCTTGCTGTTTCGATAGCGGTTTCCATAGAACGTCCAACGATAACAATTTTTCTTTTGTGTTCAACACTTGCTTCTACAATTTGTTGAATACGAGAAATATTACTTGAAAATGTTGATACAATTAATCTTCCTGGAGCATTACGAAATACTTCATTAATTGAATTTATAACATTTGTCTCAGAAGGTGTATATCCTTCAATTTCCGCATTAGTGGAGTCGGAAAGCATTAAATCAACGCCTTCACAGCCTAATTTTGCCATTTTTCCAAGATTAATATCTGGACCAACAGGTGTTAAGTCGATTTTAAAGTCACCAGTTGTTACGATACGGCCTTCTGGTGTATCAATACAAATACCAAATGAATCAGGTATTGAGTGGGTTACTTGGAAAAATTGTACAGTGAAAGAATTACCAACTTTTATAAAATCATTTTCAGTATATTCGACGATTTTTACTTTTTCCTTAATACGCATTTCGTCTAGTTTATGTTTGATTAAAGCCGCAGCTAAGCGAGGTGCGTAAATGACAGGGATAAATACGTTTTGAATTAAAAATGGAATTCCACCAATATGGTCCTCATGACCGTGAGTAATAAATAGTGCTTTTATCTTTGTACTATTGTTTTTTAAATGAGTATAATCAGGTATAACGTAATCTACGCCAGGTAAATCAGCTTCTGGAAATCTAACACCAGCATCAATGATAATGATATTTTTATCATCTTCAATGCAATATGTGTTTTTACCAACTTCGCCAAGTCCACCAAGCGCATAAATAGATATAGGTGATCTGTTTGCAGACATCATTGACATATAAAATTTTGCCTCCTAAATTATATGAAATAAACGCAATAAAAAATAGCAACATGCGATTAATTATAAAGTTTTGACTTTCAAAAACACAATAATTATATCTTTGTTGCCATTAAAAGTAAAGGCTTATTAATATTAAATTTCAATCGTGTTATCAATATGTTTAAATGGAACTTTTTTATCTATGTGATCATAGTATAAAATGCCATTTAAATGATCATATTCATGTTGTAATACAATAGCGTCATAACCTCTAGCTATTATTTCAACATCTTTCTTTTCAAGTAAATTATAAGCTTTTATAGTGACTTTATTTGGACGATATACATATCCTTGATGATCTTTGTCTACAGATAAGCATCCTTCACCGCCTGATAAATAACATAATTTTAAAGATGTAGCAACAATTTTAGGGTTTACTAAAGCATATTCCACTAATTTATCTCCTAGTTGGTAATAGACGACAAACATTCTTTTATTAACTCCAACTTGTGGAGCAGCCATTCCTACACCGGAACGAATATTGTGTTTTTCAGCATATTCATCATCTTGACTTTTCTTTAAATAATCAAGCATTTCTAATAATAATTTTTCATCATTTTTACTTAACGGCATTTCAACAGGTGCACATTTTTCGCGTAATGATTTAACGTTATCTTTTACAATCCTTAACATGATTCCACCTCGTAAAAGATTTTAGCACATTTTCAACCCAAAAAAAAGGGAGAGAAGGCTCTCTCCTTAACAACCACAGCTATTGTTGAAACCACCCGAACTGACACTGATAATAATAAGCAATAAGAAAATTACTAATATAACAGCGAATACAGCGCCAAAATTATGATTGTTATTTGAAGGATAGGCATAAGCATATCCGCCTGGATAGCCATAGTTGTTTCCGTAATTGTACATACTTAACCTCCTTACTGTTACATTTATATGTAGAAAAATAAAAAATGTTATACTTTAAAAATTTATTTTTTTGATTTTGAATACTTTATAAAAATAAATGCATATTCTATATTGGTGAGATTTATGAATAAATTAGAAGAATTTAAAGAATTTGCTAAAACTAAACCATTTTTAAAAACTTATGTAGAAATAGGTAAATACACTTGGCAAGACTTATTTGAACGATATGATATATATGGACCAGATGATGATGTTTTTAAAGAAGAATTAGAAAAGGAGAAAACAAACGGTGAAGAAGAAACTAAAACAAGTGAAAAAAAAGAAGGACTTGGATCGATTTTAGACGCTATAAATGGATTTGATGCTGATAAAATATCTGAAGGCCTTAATGGAATGAAAAAAATTTTAGGAATATTAAGCGAAGTAACTAAGCCAGATGAATTACCTAAAGTTTCTAAAAGAAAAATGTCTAGACCATATCAAAGGAATGATGACTAAAATGCATACATCGGTTATAATGGTATTAGATAAAAACGAAGATTATTATTTGTTTTTACGAGAAAAGCCGTATTGGCATAAGATGTTATCAAGGCATCCAGAACAAATAGATGCTTTTATTGATGATTATAAAGTGGTGCGTCGAAAACGATTGGTGGATAAAATGGAAGACATTTCGATGATAATGACACTAGCGAGGGAGTTAATGTAATATGAATGAGGACTTAATATTAGAAGTATATAAATTAAAAGAAGTATTGGAAAATGATCCAAGAGTAAAAGATATGTTAGAAGCGGAAAGAATCATGGAAAATGATGAAGATGTTATGCGCTTATCATATCGATTTTCTATTGCTAATGATGAATATAATGAAGCATTAAGACATTTTAAAGTTGATAGTGGTGAAGCACGAAATGCGCAAAAAAAATTATATGAAGCTAAATTAGCTTTAGATTCTAACCCATTAGTTAGTGATTATTTAAAAAAATATCAACAAGTTCGCTTGATGTATAGTCAAATTGATGAAATTGTTTTTGCAAAATTTCATAACAAAGCAAAATGCTTAAATGAAAAAAGATAGAGGCCGTCTATCTTTTTTCTTAGGGAGGAACAGGGCACAATTAGTGCAATATTATTTTGCACTAACTTATTTTTTTTATACTTTAAATTGTGTATAATCTTTTTTGGTGGTGGTTATCATGCGTATTGTTGGTGGAAAATATCGTTCAAGAATAATTGAATTTCCTATTGATGAAAAAATCACTAGACCAACTAAAGATATGGTAAGAGAGGGAATTTTTAATGCACTGGGTGACATGGTTTTAGATAGTGTTGTTTTAGATTTGTTCGCAGGATCAGGGTCATTAGGATTGGAAGCTTTATCTCGAGGGGCGAATGAGGCTTACTTTGTTGATCAGTCTAAAGATGCTATTAAAGTGATAAATAAAAATATTGCCACATTAAATATTAATTCGGCACACGTTATTAACGCTAATTACGTTGATGCTTTAAATAATTTTAAAGCGGGCAATACTAAATTTGATATACTTTTCTTAGACCCGCCATATAAAATGAATATCATTGATGATATTATAAACTTCATGATTGATTATGAACTTTTAACAAATAATGCTATAATAGTAATCGAAACTGATTATGATGTTAGTTTGGAAGATGTAAGATTTACTAAATCTAAAAAATATAAATATGGTAAAACGATAGTTACCATAAAAAGGAGATAAACATGAAAATAGCAATATATCCGGGAAGTTTTGACCCAATTACCAATGGACATTTGGATATTTTGAAAAGAGCGCTTCGTGTGTTTGATAAGGTAATAGTTTTAGTGGCTAATAACGCTAATAAAAAGACAGCATTTACTTTAGAAGAAAGGCTTAATGTTATAAAAAGTATTGTAAAAGATATGGATAATGTTGAAGTTGATAGCACAGATGGATTAGTGGTTGAATATGCAAAAAAAGTTAACGCTATCGCGCTTGTACGTGGTTTAAGAGCAGTATCGGATTTTGAATATGAATTACAATTAGCAACGACAAATGAATTTATAGAACCAAAAGTAGATATGGTGTTTTTTATGACTCACTTAGAAAATACTTTTATATCTTCTTCGGCAATTAAAGAATTATTTGATCAAAAAGTGGATATTACGCGTTTAGTTCCCCCACAAGTAATAAAATTATTAGAACAAAAAAATCAGTGTAAATAATGTTGATAAGGCGGCTAGGATAAGCCGCTTTTTAATTATAGAAATAATATTTATCTTTTTTGCTAACAAATGAATTTGCATAATCAAAGAAATAGAAGAAAAACTAATAATAAATGTCACCAATAAGCAATTTAATTTTGTGAAATTACAAAATAAATATGTTAAAGGATAAGAAAACTCGAGTATTCCTTGAACATAGTAAATATATGGAGAAGGAATTAAACTAGATAAAGGTATTAAAAATAATGAAAATAACATAATTGATCCGCTCATTAAAACTATTGATTTAAATGTGACTAAAATAGCTTTTGCTAAAACATTATCAGTATTTTTGTAAGTATAAGAAGTATCAATTAAATGATTATTTTGCTTGTACTTATATAAAAAATATAATATTGATAAAATTAAAGGCGTTAATATTGCTAAGTATAGGTATTTTTTATGCCAGTCACTAATATTGACTAATGCAATAATAAATGGTAAAGAGGGAAAAGAAAAACATTCTAATATAAGTTGAGCATCATTAAGTGAAATACTTTTATTTGTTTCATTATTAACTTGTGTAGCCAATGCTGGAGTTCCACTTATTAAGCCAGTTATTATTAAATAGATTATATTAATATGATAGGAGTTTTTACTTTTAGATAATAATTCTGATATTCCTCCGCTAAAAGATATGAGATTATTTATAAGTAAAGCTGGTGCAAGTGTTGGTAAAACATTTATAGTAAAAGAAGCTAAAACATTAACAACTGTTTTGTTAGTGTCTTTAGACATAATTAAAATTACCCCTAATAAAGATATAAAAAGTACAATGGAGATTTTTTTCATACTTATATATATGTTAATCATTACTTAATTATGGGCAAAAATGATAACAACATTTTAACTTTCTTCATAATCTATATAGTAAGCAAGGAGGGAATTTTATGAATAATTGCTGTCCAAATCAATGCCCATGTAAATATGATCCAATTGTTATGCCGGTGAGAGAAAGAGTGTGTAATCGTTATTACTGTGTTGAACAACCAGTTATTTGTCCGGTTAATACTCGCGTAGTAAATCATTATGTTCCACGTCCAGTATATTATCATACTTATACTAGAACGGAAGAAAATGTATGTGAAGGCAATACAAACATGCCCAATATGCCATATGGCAATGCTGGAGCATATACTCCAAATCAACAATAAAAAAATGCCACTATTCAAGTAGTGGCATACATTATTTTGCTTTTAAATTATTTGCGTTCGAAGTCGCCTGTACCATTCCAGCAGTCATCTAAAGTTCTTGCTTTATCATATTTAGTAGAACCTTTGACACCAATTAAGGCATCACGAATACCGAAATCGTTATCAGTACATGTTTTATCCATTAATAAGACTAATGGTGTGTATAAATCTTCACCTTCAAGGATTTCTTCAAACTTACTAGAATCGCTTTCGAAATTTTCTAAAGCATAATCATGGTCAGCATCAGCAGCTGCGCTATAAATTGCTTTACGGAATTCAATTGGGTCAACGTTACCAGTAACAGTATCGCTGAAGAAGATTTTATACATTTCTGCATCTGGATCAGTTAATTCATAATCAGCGCTTTGTTCATCTGTATAGATAGTCTTGATTTTATAATCAGAATCGAATGTCTTATCTTCAAATAATGTTTTAAAACCTTGATAAGCTTCACTACAGTTTGCACAATCTTTAGCAACGAATACTAAGAAATATTTTTCATTTTCTTTGAATCTAACGTCGTCATCATAAATTAAACTTTCAGCTTTTCCACCAACTAATTTCACTTTATTATCTGTGTAATATTTTTCATTGTTAGTGATTAAATCAGCTAAAGCACCAATACCTTGAGAAATTGGTTGAATCAATAAGATGATACCAAAAATCAAACTTACGATTAATAATGGTTGTACCCATGCTGTTTCTTTAATCCAACGCCAAATACGGGCGAAAAAGTTTCCTATTGCTTTAAATACTTTCATAATAGACCTCCTGTATACTAAAATACATAGCATAGTAATGATATCATTAAGAACCTGTTTTTTCAACAATTAATTTAAAAATTAATTATATAGCGAAAAATGATATAAGCACATTATAAGAAAAGATTGAAAAAATGCAATAATTTATTGTAAAAAAAGTTGTAATGTTGTTTACTATAGTAGTAAATTCGTTTTACTAGAAAAAGGTGATGTTAGTGTCATTAAAAAAAACAAAAAGAAAAGTTCAAGATTATCTATTTGATCACGAAAAAATAAAAAACGCATTAGAAATACTTAAGCAATTATTAGCGTGCGTTCTTGCAGCAACAATTTATGCATTTGGTTATCGCTGTTTTATGCTTAATACAAATCCTCACTACTGCTTAGTTGGTGGCGGAATGTCAGGATTCTCACAAATTATTACTAAAATTTTAGAAATCATTGGTGTGATTAATGCACAAGATGTTATATTGTGGCAACCAGTATTCAACTATTTACTTAATATTCCTATCTTCGTAATCGGATGGAAATTTATTGGCAAAAGATTTGCTATTTATACATTATTTGTGGTTATGCTTATTTCATTGGTGACTTATATTATGCCAGAAACAATTACGACTAAATTTGATTTATCAATGACTGTTAGTGAGGCAGTATATGTTGATGGAGTGCTAACGGCTCAAGAAACTATCATTCCAAATTTCTTACCACGTGCTATGTTTGGCGGCATTTGTACTGGTATATCTACAGTAATTGCCTTTAATAATTGTTCATCAACAGGTGGATTAGATGTTGTTTCCTTAGCAGTCGCTAATAAAAAATCTACATCTATTGGTAAATATTTGATCTTATTCAACGGCTTAGTTCTTATTGGATATACAACTTGTAATTATTTCTCTGCTTCTAGAGATTATGCCTTACAATTGTTATTGTTCTCATTTGTTTATTTGTTTATGAATGCTTTGGTTAATGATTTCTTGAATGGAAGATATAAAAAAGCACAAATTCAAATTATTACTACAAACGAGAATATTTCTAAAATTCTTATTGCAAACTTCCCACATGGATGTACTGTTGTTAATGGCAAAGGTGCTTTCTCTCAGGAAACTCGTTTTGTCATTTATATGGCTGTTTCTTCCGCGGAAGTTAATAAAGTTGTTCATTTGGTACAAATGGTTGATCCACATGCATTCGTTAATGTCACGGCTTTACAGCAAGTATATGGAAGGTTTTATATTGAACCATTTAAATAATAAAAGCAACAAAAAAACATGCTTGCAATTGATTGTAGCATGCTTTTTTTTGTCTTAAATTCAAAAATTATAAATCTGAATTAGTAAGGAAGTCTTTGATTGCTTTTTCAGTTTTACGAAGATGTGAACTAAATACAATAGTTGTAATGAAGTCACAAACGCCATCAACGATAAGTGATATTCCAGTAAAGATAATAACGGAATCGAATGTATCAAACATTACTAAGAATCCAAGAATCATTGATAATACTGCAACAACGAATAATGTCCATGAACCTTTAACATGTGCGTTAGCGCAATCAATACCATCTTGGAATTTGAAGACACCATCAGTGATAAGGAAGATACCGAATATAATAGTGTAAATTTGTTTTACTAAATCAATTTTTGTTAAACATAAAATTCCTAGTGAAATTAAAATAATACTAGGCACAAACAAATGTGATCCAAAAATTAATCCAGTCACAAGATATCTAGTTAACAATACCGCGCCGAGCAAGATAAAAATAATACCAGCTACGTAACAAACTATTGTGCTAGATTGTTCTGGTACGGCAATAAAGACGATACCAATAATAATTGCAAATAATGCAGTAATAAGAGACTCCCATTTGATTTTTTGAAAAAATGCTTTCATATAAAAACAACCCCTTTCACCTTAATTATATAAACAAAATATCAACAATGTAAATAATTTTACTTAATTATTCAACAATCTAATTTATTTTGTTAAAAAACGATGCTAGTTGTAGCATCGTTAACGTTTTTTGTAAAACTTGATAGTGAATTGTTCATGATCTTCTTCTTTGTATTCAACGAATTTATCTTCATACTCGGGGAAGAATACATTGCCAACATAATCACCTTTTACTAAAGAAATAATTAATTCTTCACAATATGGTAAAAATAATCGATAGATAGATGCACCACCGCAAACAAAGACAACTTCTGGAGAGTGTTCATATCTTTTAACTAAATCCATATAATCAGTACAAACTTCGCATCCTTGTGCATCGTAATCTTTGTTAAAGTCTAATACAATGGTTTTTCTTCCTGGTAAAGGTTTACCTATGGATTCAAAAGTAGTTTTTCCCATAATCATGGTATGACCCATTGTGGTGTTTTTATAGTGCAAGAAATCTTCTTTAATATGCCATGGTATATGAATGCCATTACCTATGACACGATTCTTATCATGGGCGACAATAATTTTAAGCATTAAACAGACACCTTACCTTTAATTGCGGGATATGGATCATAATTTACTACTTCAAAATCATCATATTTGAAATCTAAGATAGAATTAACTTTTCTTTTGATGATTAATTGTGGTAAAGGACGTGGCGTTCTTTCTAATTGGGTTTTAATTTGTTCAACATGGTCTAAATAAATATGAACATCACCAAAAGTATGAACAAAATCGCCAGGTTCTAAGTTACAAACATGGGCCATCATAATTAAAAGAGTAGCATAGGAGGCAATGTTAAATGGGACTCCTAAAAATAAATCTGCACTTCTTTGATATAGTTGAAGGGATAATTTTTTACCATCACCGGAAACATAAAATTGCATAAATGCATGGCATGGTGGCAAAGCCATTTGATCAACTTGAGCCGGATTCCAAGCGCAAATAATGTGACGGCGGGAGAAAGGATTCTCTTTGATTGATTTTTCGACTTCGAGTAATTGATCTTTTCCAAAAAAGTCACGCCATTGCTTTCCGTAAACAGGGCCTAAGTCACCATACTTATTTGCAAATGCTTCATCGTTTTTTATTTTTTCAATAAACTCTTCCATAGTTTCGCCCTTATAATCTTTTGATTCTGTATAAGCTTTATAAGGCCATTCATTCCATATGCGGATATTTTGTAATACTAATGGACGGATATTTGTGCTGCCAGTAATGAACCATAATAATTCTCCTAAAACAGCTTTATAATAAACTTTTTTGGTTGTAAGAAGAGGAAAACCATCACTTAAGGAACAACGCATTTGATATCCAAATGTTGATATCGTGCCAGTTCCAGTGCGATCTTTTTTGACCATTCCATTTTCTAGTACGTGTTTACATAAATCTAAATAACATTTCATTTTTTTGTTACACCTAACTTTCAATAAGCATTTTACCATTACTTAAACATTAGGTAAATTGTAAAATAAAAAAAGAAAAACAAATTTTTTTCAGTGTTTAAATTTAAACGTGCTACAATATAGAAAAAGTCTAACCAACATTAGAGTTTGAAAGGATTGCAAATATGGATAAATTAATTAAAATCGGTGAATTTTCTAAAATCAATCACGTGTCTATCCCTACACTTCGCTTGTATGATGAACTAGGTATATTAAAGCCTATTTATGTGGATAAAGATAGTAACTATCGCTATTATTCTATTAATCAAAATGCTCGCTTAGATATGATTCAATATATGCGCGAACTTAATATGAATTTAAGTGAAATAAAAAACATTCTTAATAGTAATGATTTGACATTAATTGAATCGACTTTAATTAAAAAGAAAAAGCAAATAAAAGACCAAATTAATGAATTGAATTTATCACTTACTGCCATTAATAGGACTATTGATTCTATTGAAAGATTTCGTAAATCTCCGAAAAAAGGAATGATTACGATTGAATATATTCCACACCGAAAAATATATGCGATAGATACCAATATAAACTTCTATGAGCGTGATATTAGCGCTTATGAAGCAACTTTAAGTGATTTGAAAGACGATATGTTAAAAAATAATTTACCGCAAGTGTATTACTATAATGCCGGAAGTAGTATAAAGAAAGAAGACTTTATTAATAATAGGTATATATCTGATAAAATATTCGTTTTTGTAGATAATGAATTTCCTTATTCTGAAAACATTAAAACTATTGAAAGCGGAATGTATGCTTGCATATATTTAGATGATTTTGATGATGAGGTGGAATATGGGAAAAAACTATTGGATTATTGTAATTCTAATGGCTATGTAGTGAGCGGAGATTATATATGTGAAGTGATTACGGAATTTAATGTTTTTTCTGAAAAAAAGCGTTCAATGTATCTTAGATTACAAGTGCTATTGACATTTCGATAAAAAATTATCGAATTAGTATTGACTCTATTCCTAACTGAGACTTTAAAATATAGTTGAACAAATAAGGAGGAATGCAAAATGCAAAAGATTAAAGTTGTTCAATATGGTTGTGGAAAGATGGCTAAGTATATTCTTCGCTATTTATATGAACATGGCGCAGAAATCGTTGGAGCTATCGATGTTAATCCAAAAGTGGTTGGAATGGATGTTGGGGATTTTGCTGGTTTAGGAGTTAAAACAGGAGTATTAATTTCCAATGATGCCGATGCAGTATTAGATGGTTGTGATGCTGATGTAGCGGTTGTTACTTTATTTAGTTTAGTTAGTGATTGCTATGATCATTATGTTAAATGCTTATCAAGAGGAATTAATGTTATTTCTACTTGTGAAGAAGCAACATATGCTTGGACAACAGATCCAGTTAGAATGAATAAATTAGATGTCCTTGCTAAACAAAATGGTTGCACATTTGTTGGCTCTGGTATGGAAGATACTTTCTGGGTCAATATGGTTGGTATGGTTGCAGGATCTTGTAACTCTATTAAAAAGATTTGTGGTGCTGTTTCTTATAACGTTGAAGACTATGGCTTAGCTTTAGCAAAAGCACATGGTGTTGGTTTAAGTGCTGATGAATTCGAAAAACAAATTGCTCATCCAGAAGAAATTGAACCTTCTTATGTTTGGAATTCAAATGAAGCTTTAGCGCATAAGATGGGCTGGACTATTAAGTCACAAACTCAAAAATGTGTTCCTTACTTCCATGACACTGATTTATACTCATCAACAATGGGTCGTGTAATTCCAAAAGGAGAATGTATTGGTATGGCAGCAGTTGTTACTACTGAAACATTCCAAGGGCCTATTATTGAAACACAATGCATTGGAAAAGTTTATGGACCTGATGATGGTGATATGTGTGATTGGACTATTGAAGGTGAACCAAATGTGGAATTCCACGTTGTAAAACCGGCAACTGTAGAACATACATGCGCAACAATTGTAAATCGTATTCCAAGTTTAATTAAGGCTCCAGCTGGAGTAGTAACACTTGATGAACTTGAACCTATTTCTTATTTGACTTATCCAATGGAGTATCAT
>CAKPJO010000020.1 GCA_934162685.1 uncultured Bacilli bacterium
AAAAATGATGCAACTCATAGTGAAGAAGTTGAGGTTCCTGCATTAAGTAATACTTCTACTTGGTCTATTAAAGAAGATGTTAAACCTACTTGTGAAAATGATGGACATACTACATACACTTCTACTTATGGTGATGTTGTAATAACAGTTAATAAACTAGGACATAAATATCCTACATGGTGGACAATCACAAAAGAGCCAACATTAACTGATGAAGGCACAGCTCAAAAAATATGTGGAAATGATGCTTCACATGTATTAATGGTAGATGTTCCAGTTTTAACAGATAGCGTTTGGAAAAAGACTGTTAAAAAGCAAGCAACATGTAAGCAAGAAGGCGAAGCAGAATACGTTTCGGAATTTGGAATTGTTAGAATAACATTTGAAAAATTAGAACATGTTTATTCTGATTATAAAGTAAAGGATGTTACTTTTGGTGAAACTGCAACTATTTATAAAGAATGTGAATCAGGTCATGAAATAATTGAAGAATTAAAAGTTGCTGCTCCTAAACAATTTAGTGTTGCAATAACAGATAAGACTAACCCTGATATTTTAAGTATTACACTAAGTGGCAATTACCCAATGATTTATGATGCACAAAATGGTACTTGGACAAGTAGCAATGCTGGTGTTGGCAATTCAACATCTGGTATAACTATTGCAGTTAAGTTTGATGGCACATTTGAATTTGATGTTGTTGTTTCATCAGAACCAAATTTTGATAAATTTAATTATTATGGTGGGGCTCCATTGTCTGGAGAAGTTACTCAACATATAATAGCCTCTGGCGTAAACGGAAATAGCAATTCTGTATCATTTTCATATAGTAAAGATAGTACTGGTGATAAAGGCGAAGATAAGGTAGTTATTTCAAATTTCATCTTTAAGACAGAGGGTGTTCCTACTGGCTATAATATTGATTATAAAGTAATTCAATTTGAAACAAATGGTGGTAATTCATTAAAGCCAATTGTTGCTTGTAAAAATAATCCAGTTGATAATATGGATGACTGTGTTACTACTAAAGAAGGCTACGAATTTGCTGGTTGGTATTATGATTCAACATTTAAGACACCATTCTATGCGCATGAAGGTGTAAGTGAATCAACTACTTTATATGCAAAATGGAATAAGCTACACGATGTTAAACTAGTTTATAATAATGGCACTAATGCTGAAACAATTAAAGTTGCTGATGGTAAGGAACTTGAAGTTGATAATCCTATTAAAGATGACTATTTATTTGAAGGATGGTACACTAATAGTTCATTTACTCCTACAAGTAAGTATAATGCAACTCCAATTACAACAAATGTTACTTTCTATGCAAATTATGTAAAAGCTCCATACTTTATTGGTAATTATAAAGGAATTAACGAAAGATCAATTGGATATAAATTAGGAATTAAAGATACAAACACTATTAAAAGTGATGCAGAATATAGAAGAACACTTTCTATTAATAATGATTATTCAATCATAACTGGAAATGAAGACTTAACAACATGGGATTTATCAAGCTATGATGAAACTACTAATATTTTAGTTTCAAGCAATAATACTCATTATTATTACTATAAAACTAAAGATGGTGATATATTCATTGTTTGTGATTATTCAAGTGGAAAAGAAACAATTTGTGATGATGACTTCAATGTTTATGTTATGGCTGATTCTGCTGAATTTGTATCTGTTAGATGGACTGCAAATGGAACAACTACATATTTATATAGAGTTATTGAGGCACAAGTAAATAACCATACAACTAATATATTTATTGATGGTGTTAATAATAAAGCATATTTTGATGTTAACATTTTAAATAAACAAAATACTGCCATAACTGTTAATGATGTTTACAATACTGATTATATTGATTTTATTAACATTACTGATGCAAACGGAGTAACTATTAATAAATTTGCTAATAAAAATGGTGATTTTACTGCACTTGATGGCTTTGAAGGTGAATATACAAATGAAACAATAGGTAGTTTTTCTATTAATGGTATTGGAACTATTACTGTTGGCGGTAATGATTTCGAATACGTTCTTGAAAACAATTTAATCTATGCAACAATTAATGGAAAATTAACAGTATTAAAAACAAATAAATCAAATAATACTGCAACTATTGAACAAGATGACTATAAAACTACATTAACTGGTGAATCCGGCACTTTAGTGCTTGATGGATTTGGAAATGCTTCATTAAATAGCAAGTCTGGAGTATATACTGTAAGTGGTAAAAATGTAGCAGTGACAATTGATAGAATAACTACCGTATATATAGCAAATTTCGAAGATAAAACTTTCTTCACTAAGAGTATTTTCTCAGGTCATTCATTCAAAGGAACTTACTATAGTAAATGGTATGAAGATGATGAAAATTATAATCCTATTCAAGATTTAGTTATTAATTTTGATGATGTTCCAACAATTAGTGGTGTTATGTATGCTGGTTATAATAAGGACAATTATTTCTATTTTACTGGATCTTGGGATGAAGCTAATAAAGAATTAACATTAACATTTACTAATTGTATTACTTCTAATGCTATTGGCAAGAATTTAGTATTTAAAGTTGAAGGTAACACCTTAACTGCTATTAGTGGTTGGACAGCTAATGCATATGAATTTACTACAAAATGTTCATTAACTAGTACTACATTTTCACTATAATTAAAAAAGAGGCAAACAAAATTGCCTCTTTTTTAATATTTTTATTACATCCTTGAAGTAAAATAAAAAAAATATATTGAAAATGATAAAAAATAGTGATATAGTAAAACATGATATTTTTTAGCAAATTTGCTTAAAAAATTTCATTTGTAATATAAAATATGAAAGGAATATTATTATGAAAAAGACTAAAAAAAGAATAATGATTTATAGTTTACCTCTTCTTTTATCTTTAGGTTTAGTTGCTTGTAACCCAACTAGTAATAGTTCAAGTACACCAGATTTAAAGGATTACACATTAGAAGACGTCTATAATCTAGCTGTAAAAGCAGGCTACACCGGTACTTTTGAAGATTGGATTGCAACATTAAAGGGCGATAAAGGTGACACTGGCGCTACTGGCGCTACTGGTGAAACTGGTGCTACTGGCCCTCAAGGTGAAACTGGTGCTACTGGCCCTCAAGGTCCTCAAGGTGAAACTGGTGCTACTGGTCCTCAAGGTGAAACTGGTGCCCAAGGCCCTCAAGGTGAAACTGGTGCCCAAGGCCCTCAAGGCGAGGATGGAAAATCATTAAGAACTGGAGCTGGTTCTCCATTAAAATCAGTTGGAAATGATGGCGATTCTTATATTGATACTTTAACATGGGATTTCTATACAAAAGCAAATGGTGAATGGACTGTAGTTGGAAACATTAAGGGAGCTACTGGTGAAACTGGTGCTACTGGTGAAACTGGTGCTACTGGTGAAACTGGCGCTACTGGTGCTACTGGTGAAACTGGTGCTACTGGTGAAGCTGGTACTGCTGGTAAAGATGGCTCATCACTTCTAACAGGTAGTGTTGTTCCATCATTATCATTAGGAAAAAATGGTGATTCCTATATCAACACAACAGATTGGTCATTTTGGACTAAGGAAAATAATGTTTGGAAGGAAGTAGGCAACATTAAAGGTGCTACTGGCAATACTGGTGCTACTGGTGCTACTGGCGCTACTGGCTCTACAGGTGCTACTGGACCTCAAGGTCCTCAAGGTGAAACTGGTGAAACTGGAGCAGCTGGTAAAGATGGCACTGCTTTATTAACAGGCTATGATAAACCAGCAACATCATTGGGTAACGAGGGAGATTCATACTTATGCTTTACTGATTGGACATTCTTTATGAAAACTAATGGAAAATGGGTAAAGATTGGAACAATTAAAGGTGAAGATGGTACTGATGCTTCAGATTCACATCTTGAATATAGAGTTGTAGATGATGGTGATGTAATTGCTTTAAAACGTTTCTGGTTTGGAACTGATGATGCTATTGGCGCAGCTTTAAAAACTGTTGCAAAGCCAGCCGAAGTAACAGTCAATGCAAATCCAGGTGATAAAGGATTTTCAAAGGATACATATGATGTTTACCCATTTACACAAAATGGTTCAACATACACAAGTTCAAACAAAGAAATTGGTAGCTCACAATCAGTAATGACAGCTACTGCTACAAAAGCTGGTTCTTTCTCATTTAGTTACAAAGTACAAGGTGAAGCAAGATATGACTATTTAATTGTATATAAAAATGATACAGCTGTAAGTGATAAATTATCAAATGGTACAACTGAAATGGAAGGCACAATGACAGTTGACTTAGCACTTGGCGATGTTGTTACAATTGTATATAGAAAAGATGGAAGTGGTAATAAAGGTGAAGATAGAGCAGAAATTACTATTAATGATTCATCTTATACTACTGGTATGGTTACATATAATTCACTTGGTGGAACTAAATATTTACCATCAATAGTAATGAATAATAGAGTAGCAGAATCACTTCCAACGCCTACAAAAGATGGATTCTATTTTGCTGGCTGGTACACTAGTGAGAACTTTACTGAAGATGAAAAGGTTACTGATGAATACACATTTGCAAAAGAAAATACAACACTTTATGCTTATTGGATTCCAAATTCAGAAGCTAATGTTTTAATGGGTAGCCATTATGGTCTATACTATTCAGATACAGCTTCTTCTGCATCAAATTCTTATTCAAAATTAGATGTTGATTTCTTTGGAAACTATTCTTCTCAAAGTGGATATTCAACTTTTACATCTGGCCAATTCACAGATTATGATGAAACTGCTGGAACATTTAATGTTGGTAATAAAAAAGCATATTATGATGCTAGCACTGGCTTATTAGTACTAAAAGAGCAAGGAACAGATGAGAACTCAATTTACTTTATTGGCTCAACAGAAAAAATTGCAACATCTGTATCTAAAACTTGCTATTTTGAAAGTGGAAAATATAGATTCGTTGAAATAACAAAGGATGGCGCTGCTCATAAGATCTTTATTAATGGTAAAACTGGAGAAGTATTCTTTGATGTTGAAACATATGACTTAGATGGTAATGTTGTTGAAACAACAAATATTACTTCATCATTTGTTGTAATCGTTAAAGATAAAAATGGAAATGATGTTGCAAAATTTGGTACAACTTATTCATCATTAAAGGAAGCTAATGAATTAATGGGAGTTTATACAGTTGAAGGCACAACTGATACTGTTAAAGTATCTGGTGCTGGATGCTTAATTTATAGTAAATTAGGTGAAACACGTAAGATTTCATATAACACTGTAAATGAGTCTACTTTAAATATTACTTCTACAAATAGCTATAACTATGATATTACTCTTGATGCTACTTCTCATTCAGCAACAATTGTTGAAAATAAATATACAATTTCTTATGAATGGAATAATCATGAAGTTGCTGATGCTTCAAATCCTACATTCGTATGGCAAAAGAGCTGGCTTGATGTACCAGCACCAGAAATTAATTCTTATGTTGATGAAGAAGGAGTTAAATACGTATTTAAGGGCTGGTTCACTAATGAAGAATTAACTGAATCATATAGACGTCATCAATTAACTGGTGATATTACACTTTATGCTAAATGGGTTGATGGCGCAACAATTACTTATGATGCAAATGGTGGAACTTCAAAGAAAGATAGTGAAGTTGTCGGAATTGGAGATACTTTATCATTACCACAAGTATCAAAATCTGGATTTATCTTTGATGGTTGGTATAATGGAGAAGTATTATTTGATGGTGAAACAGAAGTTACTGGTGATGTTAAATTAGTTGCTAAATGGGTTGAAGCTCCATACTATATTAAAACATTCTATGGCGCTAATTTAGATGATAGCAATTTTGGCTCAAAATCACGCAATTCAACTTCAAGTTATAGAATGACTTTAACTGAAGAAAAGAAAATTGAAGGCAATAAATTTAGTGGAAGAACATTTGATTTATCTTCTTATGATGAAACAACACACATTCTTACTTTAAATAATACAAGTAGCACTCCTATTTTCTTCTATCAATGTGCAAATGGTATGGTAATTGCTGTAAGCCCATATTCAGAATCAGGCACATTATGCTCAGATGATTTTAGCATGTATGCTGCTAGTGATACAAACTCAAATGTTTCATTTGATACAATTTATTGGGATAATGGCTTTATGAAAATTACGAAGGTTACTGTTGGTGATAAGGTAGCTTATGTGTTAACAAATGGTAGAACTCATACAGTAGTTGCTGACGTTCACTTTACTAATTTTGCTAATGAAGCAATTGAATTTGCATCTTTATACAACACAACTGACAAAAAGTTTGCTGATGAAGTTATCATTTTAGATGCAAATAATAGTGTTGTTGCAAAATATGGTGGCTCTGAAAATGGCTTTGTTAATGATGATGGTGCTAAAGGAACTTACGCTGGCTCACTAAATGGTGTTAATGCAAATGTCGTATTAAATGGCTTTGGAAAAGCAAATGTTTCATTTAATGGTGCAGCAAGCGTTGAAGGAACTTATAAAGTTGAAGATGATGTAATCACTTTAGTAGCTAATGAAGTTACATATAAATTCACACACGTTGATGGAACTTTAACTCAAGTTCTTGATGGATATGAAGGCACTTATACAAATGGTGAAAACACATTAACATTAACTGGTTGGGGTGATGCAACATTCAATGGTACATCTACAACATACACTCTTAATGGTGATATGATTATATTCATGAATGGTAGTGAAGAAGTTTACTGCTATGTTAATAGAAGCACACAAACTTACGAAATAGCAACAATGTCAAAGTTCTCTGGCTTAACATTTACTGGAACTCATAAGGATTCTTGGGGTGATGACGAACCAATTTCATTTGCATTTGATAATGGTGTATTAATTACAGGTACTGTCCAATTTGGTTATCAAGCTAGCTTTAGAACAACATTTAGTGGAACATTAACTGGTGACACATTAGTTATAACAATAACAAAAGAATTATATGGTAGTGGCTTGCTTAATAAAACTGCAACATTTAAGGTTGAAGATGGTAAGCTTACATGTACTGATACACAATTAGGTAGTGGTACATATAAGATTCAAAAGGGTACAGTTGTAACTAATAGTAGTTTTGTAGCATAATACTTTGAATAAAAGGCATGGGAAACTATGCCTTTTTCTTTTGACCTTTTTCATTTTAAAAATAGGTAAAAAATAACAATAACATTTTCCTAGAAAATAAAAAAAACAATTGCTTATTGCATAAAAAGAAGATATAATATATCTTGCTATATGCTGTGAAAATCTTCTTATACTTTAGTATAAGAAAGATACAAGTGTATAACTTGGGAGGTAAATAAATGGTAAACAAACATAAAAGTGCTAAAAAGACGATTTGTGCCTCGTTTTTAGGCTTAATTTTACTAGGTAGTAGTGCTGCACCATTAATTAATATGGTAAATAATAGTACCATAACTAACACTTCTACCTCAAAAGTAAACAAAATTAATTTCGATGAAGTGTTGAAGAACATTAAATATGATTTTTCTAACAACTTTAATGATTCAGTATTAGTAAATAGTGCAACTAATTCATCAAAAGCTAAAAGTCAAAAAGTAAGAGTTATTATTGAAATTGATGATAAAGCTTTAGTTGATGAATTCCAAAGTCAAAAGACTTTTTTAACGTTACCAAACTTTGTTGATTCAAAGGAAGGAATAACTGCATATAATGAAATGGCAAATGATCAACTATCATTAGCTAATGATTTATTAACTAAAGGCTTAGTTGAATCAGTTGATGGTAATTATACTGTTTTATTAAATGGTATACAAGCCACTACAACTTATGGAAAATTAGATCAAATTAGATCATTAACTGGTGTTAAAAATGCTTATGTTTCAACAGTTTATGAGGTTGATGAAATTAAACATGCTAGCAACACTAATTTAACAACTACATCAGTTACAACAAATTATACAGATATTGATCCTGACACTGGTATTTATAATAACGATACTGAATATGATGGTTCAAATACAATAGTTGCTGTACTAGACTCAGGTTTTGATTATACACATGAAGTATTCAATATGGATGTATTAAATCCTGCTAAAACAAAAGATGATATTGCTAATGTCTTAAAAGATACGATGGCTTACAAAATTGAAAATGGAAACATAAGTGTCAATGATGTTTATTACTCTTCAAAAATTCCATTTATGTATGACTATGCTGATAAAAAAGTCGATGTAGTTCCTATTGAATCAGATCATGGAACTCACGTATCTGGTATCATTGGTGGGGAATCTGATAAAATTAAGGGTATTGCTCCACAAACACAATTCGCTTGGATGAAGGTATTCAGCGATGATGATGGTGGTGGTGACTCAGTAGATATTGTCACAGCTCTTGAAGATGCCGTATTATTAGGTGTTGATGCTATTAATATGTCACTTGGTGCAATTGGTGGTTATTCAAGGGAAGTAATTCCTGCAAATGAAGCAAATTCATTAGAAGAAAGAACGAATGCTATTTATGATAAAATAGAACAACAAGGTGTTTCACTAATCATTGCTGCTGGTAACGAATATTCTTCAGGATATCAATCAACATTAGGTACAAATTCAATTAAAAATCCTGAATCAGGTACAATTGGATCACCAGGTTCTTATTCTGCATCATTAACTGTTGCTTCAATCAATGGAACACTTGATCCTTATGCTTTAGTAAATGGTGAGGAAAGCAAATCAATTTTCTTTACCGATGCAACAGATTCAAAGCAAACTGAATACTACTTCATCGATCACTTATTTAAAAAAGTTGAAGAAGAAGGCTTACAATATAATAGCGATGGAACAATTGATATTCCTTATTCTGTAATTCCAGGCTTTGGTATCAATGCAAACTATACTGGCGCAAATAAAGATATGACTGGTAAAATTGCTATTGTTAAAAGAGGTGGTAACGTATCTTTTGAAGATAAGTTGCTTGCTGCTTATTCACATGGTGCATTAGGAATTCTTGTTTATAACAACGTTTCTGGTGTAATTAGGATGACTTGTGGTGATGAATTATTTATTCCAGTTGCTGCAATTTCTATGGATTCAGGTAACTCAATTATTGAAAATGGTAAGACTGGCACATTAAGATTCAAAAAAGATTATAAAGCCGGTCCATTTATGAGTGATTTCTCATCTTGGGGACCACTTCCTGATTTAACATTAAAACCTGAAATCACTGCTCATGGTGGAAATATTTATTCATCAATTTTAGGAAATAAATACGATAAGATGTCAGGAACTTCAATGGCAACACCAAACACTTGTGGTATTGTTATTGTAATACGTGAATATGTTAAAACAAATTGGCCAGAATTAACTCCAGCAGAAGTTACAAATATGGTTAATCAATTATTAATGTCAACAGCAATTATCTGTAAAAATGAAGTTGGAAATCCTTACTCTGTTAGAAAACAAGGAGCAGGACTTGCAACAATGATGAATGCTGTTAAAACAAATGCTTATTTATATGTAAAAGGTCAAACTAAGTCAAAGCTTGAACTTGGTGATGATAAAGAAAAAACAGGTAAATATGTTGCTTCATTTACATTAAGAAATATTTCAAATACTGAAATGACTTATGATGTAAGTAACTTAACAATGACTGAAACAGTTTCATCAGATGATAAATCAGTTGCAGAAACAGCTCATATGTTTAATCCGTCTATGAGTGTTAAAGTTGATAGCAACTTAAAGTTAAATGGTACAAAAGTTAGTGTTCCAAAAAATAGTGAAGGCACAGTTGAGGTAACACTACAATTAACTGATGAAGAAAAGAAATATATTGACAAGAATTTTGAAAATGGCATGTATGTTGAAGGTTATATTACTTTAAATAACTTAACTGCAACTGATGATGCTGCCGTTAACTTATCAATTCCATTCCTTGCATTTTATGGAGATTGGTTAAAAGCACCAATGTTTGATAAAACTTACTATGAAGTTGAAAAAGATAGAGTAGATGCTTCAATTAGTGAAAAAGATAAAACTGTAGCTGATATGTATGCTACAACGCCTTATGGAAAATATGGACTTTACTACATTATTCCACTTGGTGGTTATCTTTATGAAATGGATCAATCTAAATATGAATTAATTGGCGCTAGTGAAGATAAAGCAGCAATTTCAAATGATGCTGACAATGCAATCTACCAATTATATTCTGTTTATGCTGGACTACTTCGTGGTGCAAAAGAAATGACAATGACTGTTACAGATGTAAATACTGGAAAAGTTATTTATGAATTAACTACTTATAATAATAAAAAATCAACTTATTATAATGGTAGAACAATGCCGTATAATTATAGTTATGATTTACCAATGACAAATAGTGATGGTTCTTCATTTGCCAACAATACTAAACTTGAGATAAAAATGGTTGCTAAGCTTGACTATGCAAATGGTGAAAAAGCAACAAATAATGTATTTACATCAACATTCTATGTTGACTATGAAGCTCCAACACTTGAAAAAGTTAACTATGTAAAAGAATGGGATAAATCAGATAAGAAATATAAATATTATATTGATCTTGATGTGTCTGATAATAGATATGTTCAATCAGTTAGACCATGTGCATTGATTGATGGAAAATTAGCATCATTAGATGATTATCCAATTCCTGTATATCAAAATGCCGCAAATCAAACAACAACTGTAAGAGTTGAAATAACTGATTACTTTAGCAGCTTAAAAAAATCAACATATTCTGATGCTATTTTCTTTGTAATTGATGATTATGCATTAAATTCAAATATTTATTATGTTGCCTTAAATGGTGCTGATAATGAAAATTTAGCCTTTAACGACAAGCAAATAGAAGTTCAAAAGAACTCAATAATTGACTTAAATGATTATGTAAATGTTGAAAATGCAATGCTAAACAATTTCACTTGGACTAGTTCAAACGAAAAAATTGTTACAGTTGATAATGGTAAAGCATATGGAGTAAGTAAAGGTATTGCTACAATTACTGGTAAATCTGAACTTTATAAAACAAATGTTCAAGTAAGAGTTAAAGTATTAGACAACAATACAAACAATAATGCTTCCATTGAAAAATTATCATATATCAACTTTAAAACTCTTAAAGTATTTGATGATGATTTTGAAAGCATGACACTTACAAAAAAGGATTCTATTAATTATATTCCTGACAGTAAATCATTTGAAATTTACCCTAGTGAAAGTTTCCAATTATATTATGATTTACAACCTTGGTATGTTGATAAAAATAAAATTAAAGTGGAATACACATCATCAAATGATGAATTTGTATCTGTAACACAAGATGGAGTTGTTGTTGCATTGAAGGAAACTAAAACTCCAATTAATATTAAAATTACTGCTTATGAAAATGATGTTGAAACTGTATTTACAGATTCAGTATCAGTTAGTGTTAAAGATCCATTTGTAAGAAGTGGCATTGTCTTAACATCTTATAGAGGCTTTGGTGGCGATATAATTGTTCCTGATGATTTAGGAATCCAATATATTGGTCCATATGCATTCTCTCATTATAATTATGGTGGCTTAGATAAGGATGGATATGCTATACAAATTCCAATTGGAAATGATGATATTACAAGCATTGTATTACCAAAAGGCTTAAAATATATCCAAGAAGGTGCATTTTCTAACTTAAGTGCTTTAAAGAGTGTTGTATTACCAGAAGAAACTACAGATATTTATGTTAGTGCTTTCGATAATTGTACATCACTTGAATCTATAAATCTTAATAATGTTGTAAAAATTGAAAATTATGCATTTAGAAATTGTGTTAAACTATCTAACATTAATAAAGATGGACAAGAAAATGGAAAAGATTTATCTAATGTGGTAACAATTGGTAAAAATGCCTTTGATAGCACTGCAATTAGTAATGTAAACTTAGAAAGCTTAAGAGTTTCCTTCGCTAATTCATTCGCCAATACAAAGGATTTAACAAATGCTACTATTTATGAATTAACACCTATTAATAAATCAATGTTTGAAAATTCTGGAATTATTAATTTAGAGATTGCTCAAAGTGTCATTGCTAAAGATTCATTCAAAGATAATAAGCAATTGCAAGCTGTTACATTTACAAATAGTAATGTAACAATTAATAAATCTGCATTTGAAAACACACCTCTATTAACAAGTGTTAAATTTACAAATACAACAAAACTTGTAATTGGTAGCAATGCATTTACAAATTCTAATATAAAAACATTAGAATTACCATCATGTGATGTATATCTTGATGATGAAGCATTCAATAATTCAAATATTGAAAGTTTAGTTTTAAATGCTAATACAAAATTATATTTCAATGGCACTCCATTTATTAATAATAATAACTTCCAAAGTATTAAAATTAATGGTGCAAATGCTAATTATGAGGTAGTTGATAACGTTTTATACAATAAAAACATGGACACAATCTTATTAGTTCCAAATAATGCTAATGTAACTATTTCTTCTACTGTTAAGAAAATTGGATATAGTGCATTTGCTGGAAATAATGCTATTAAGGATTTAACTATACCAACAACAATTGAAGAAATTGGCGACTATGCTTTTGCATATAGTACAATTGAAAAGGTCAACTTTAACAATACTTCAGCTACACTTGGTGATTATTTATTCTACTATAGTAGTGTAAACGAAATCACAAATATTGACAACATTAAAACTATCCCTGCATATACATTTACTAATACTAAACTAGTAGATGTTAGTCTTGGTGATGATGTAACAATTAAATATGGTGCATTTGCTAATATTGAAACATTAGCAACAGTTGAAATTGGAAATAATGCTACAATTGGTGATTACGCTTTCTATCATTCATTCAAAAATGGCGGTACAGCAACATTAAAGAGTGGTACAATTAATGAATTTGCATTTGCAGATAGTAAGCTTAAAATAATTGATGCAAGTAAAATTACAACTATTGCAAAAGCAGCTTTCATGAATACAAATATTAGAAATATTGATATTTCAAGCGCTAATGAGGTTGCTGAACTTGCTTTTGCTAAAAACTACTACTTAATGGAAATTACTTTAGCAAATAATTTAACTACAATTAATAATTCAACTTTTGCAAATTGTGATAATCTAATGGAAATTAAGAATTCTAATATCACTAAGATTGATGATTATGCTTTCTATGGCGATAATCATCTAGCAAAAATTGATTTAAGCAAGGTTACATCTATTGGTAGATTTGCTTTTGCTTCAACATTAAAGGAAGATGCCACTGACAAAACTGCATTAGTTAGCATTGATTTAAGTAATGTTGAAGAAATTAAAGAAAATGCTTTCTACAATAATACTGGATTGACAACAGTTGCAAATTTAAATAAATCAAAATTAAGTGAAATCGCAAGTGGTACTTTCAACAATTGTACTTCACTTAAGAATATTGATTTAAATAATATTACAAAAATTGGAAAGGAAGCATTTAAATTAACATCTTCATTAAATACTGTTAATTTAGATAGTGCTATAACAATTGAAGAAGATGCCTTTATTAGTTCAAATATTAATAGCTTATCTTTACCAAATTGTTTATATATTGGTGGCTATGCTTTCTATGCTAACTCATTAAAGGATATTTCAATTCCAAGCGTTAAAGAAATTGGAAAATCTGCATTTGGATATTCATTATGTTCAACTATTGAATTACCAGAATCATTAGAAAAAATTGGTGAAACAGCCTTTATTTCTAATAGTTATTTAACTAACTTTACTGCTAATAATAGCACTGACTATACTTCAGCAAATTGGTTAATTGAAAATGGTGTACTATATACTATTCTTCCAAATGGAGGATTACAACTTCATACATATCCTCTTGCAAACACAAGATCATCTTATGAAATTAAAGAAGGTACAATTAGAATTGG
>CAKPJO010000021.1 GCA_934162685.1 uncultured Bacilli bacterium
TGTTTATCCTCCTAATTAATACCATCTTAACTTTACATTTTTGCAAACATCATCATCGCAATGTTTATATATTACTTTTAAAACTCCATCAACGTTATTTTGACTAATAGCGCCTCTACTTCTTGAATCTAATGACACCGAGCGATGATCACCTAATGCAAAATAAAAAGATGAAGGTATCTCATAATCTTCTTCCATTGCTACACCTCCATTACGATAGGTGGCTTTTAATTCAATATCATTAATGAAAGATTGTTCTAATAACTTACCATCAATATAAATATTGCCTGTTTTTTCAATACGAATAGTTTCTCCCGGCATTCCAATTATTCTTTTTATGATATCATGCCCTTCTCTATCCTCTGTTTGATCAACTTTAAATATTACAATATCAAATCTTTTAATATTTTTTTTCGACGATTCTGTTGTTTTCATTAAACCATAATCACCATTTAATAAAGTAGGTTCCATGGAAGATCCAGACACAACTACTTTTTCAAAACAAACGTTACGATATAATAAAAGTGAAGTAATGCAAAAACATAACACAACCACGATTGTGAAAATAATATCTATAACACGATGTTTTTTTGCTTTTTTTTCCATGTTTAAACTCCTTTTTTAATTATAAACTAAGTTATAATTAAATACAATTTATAACATAAAAACAAAAAAGGCCCTCACTAAGAGAAGCCTTTCAAGTCACTTATTAATGTTAATTTGTTAATTAAAGAACAGTCTTAATACGGGCTGCTTTTCCTGAACGTTCACGTAAGTAGAAGATTTTGTTACGACGAACTTTACCTTTTTTAACAACTTCAATTTTGCTAATTGAAGGTGAGTGTAATGGGAATGTTCTTTCAACACCGACACCATTACTAATTTTTCTTACGATAAATGTTTCGCCAACGCCACCACCAACACGAGCCATGACAACGCCTTGGAATAATTGTACTCTTTCTTTTCCGTTTTCAATAATACGGACATAAACATTAACTGTATCACCAGAAGAGAATGATGGGATATCAGTTTTTAATTGTGACTTTTCGATTTCTTTTACTAAATTATTGTTCACAATAAACACGCTCCTTTTCGTTATCTTCAATGTTCATTCGAGTAAGTGAACTCCAGCGGAACATTTGCGGCATTTTTCCAAATGCTTTGTTATTCTATCAAATAACGGCTATTAATTCAAGTTAAATTTTATTTATATTTAAATAAACAAGAACTTTTTACTTATTAAACATCAAATCAGCAAATTCTGGATGATCAATAAATGGATTACGATTCTTTTGAATATCATAATTACGATTATTTCTTAACATTTCCCAAGATGTAACTGGATATTCTCTATTCCATTTTAGGCATAAATCTAAAGATGAAAAATTACCTTCTATACTATGGCCATACATAACATAGACATATAATGTTGCTCGTGCTACTTCTCCTTTAGCAGCATCACAAGGCTCAAAATAGGAGCCCGAACGATAATTTGCTGTGACTTTATTAGCAGAATCTTTTACCGCTGTAGAAGAATTATGAACAACTTCAGAGAATTGATAATTACCTCTTGCATTATTTGTTTTCCAATCATCAGCGTAAATCAAGTTAGAGTCTTTTGCGGCATTCTTTGAAATCTTGGATTGTGGATAACTATGTTCACGATTCCATTTGTTAGCAGCATTTCCACTTACGTGAGCAGTTTTAGGATAAGAACTACGGCTATAAATGCAAAATACATTATTAGCGTTATTAGGATCTTCATCTACTTTTTCGTATCTACTCCAATCATAGCTTCTAGTTAATCCACTAACATTAACAATTTGCTTAAGTGCATTTGTTAAGGAAGAGCCAGTTTTTCCAATTGCACTTTGATAATAACTATCACTTACTGACGACACAATACCTTCAATATATGGTGTACGCATAAACTCTTTGCTTGCCGAACTATCACTTTGTAAAAAATATTGCCATTTACCTTCAATGACTGATGAAGAAGTATCACTAGATGTAGAACTCGGTGTAACACTAATGCTTGGTGGCGGGACACTTGTTGAAGGAGTGGATGGTGTAGTTGTAGATGATATTACACTAGGAATAGACGGAGTAACACTTGGCTCATTAGATATTACGTTTGAAATAGAATTCGAATCACCGCTTGATACATTGCCGGTCGTAGAATTATTTCCGTTGTTACATGAAACAAGACTAGTGGTAAGTATTGCTAATAGAGTAATTAATTTAAATTTTGCTTTCATAAAATCACCTTTGTTTTTTGGGTAGTATTTAGATTATATAATTTTATGATAAATTTATCAATTGCTCATAAATTATGAGTTTTTTTATCGTAGTGATGGACTTATTTTTAAATTAGTGTATGATAATTGTATTTGAAGGGATTGATATTATGAATATTAAAGAACGATTTTTAAGTTACGTAGGAATCGATACACAAAGCGATGAATCTTCATCAACATATCCTTCTACTGATAAGCAATTAAATTTAGCACGTAAACTAGTTAATGATTTACAAAGTCTAGGAATTACTAATGCGTATTTAAATAAATATGGTATTGTTTATGCTAAAATACCTGCAAATTGCGAGGATTTAAAAGATAAAATCGGTTTTATTAGCCACATGGATACTTCTCCTGATTTTTCTGGAGCAAATGTAAAACCACGTATTATAACTAATTATGATGGCTCAGATATTATCTTAAATAAAGATTTAAATATTGTTTTAGATACAAAAACATTCCCAACATTATTAAAAAACATTGGTGAAACTATCATTGTTACTGATGGAACAACACTTCTTGGCGCTGATGATAAAGCTGGTGTCGCAATTATCATGTCTTTAGTTGAAGAACTTGTAAATCATCCTAATATAAAACATGGACAAATAAGCGTTGCTTTTACGCCAGATGAAGAAATTGGACGCGGAACCGATAACTTTGATATTAAAGAATTCGATGCTGATTATGCCTATACTATTGATGGTGGAGAAATTGATTTAATCGAATATGAAAACTTTAATGCCGCTTCTGCTACTGTGGAAATTCATGGTAAAAGTATTCATCCCGGATCCGCAAAAGGAAAAATGATTAATTCCATTTTAGTCGCTGAAGAATTCAATGATTTATTACCTTGTGACATGATTCCTAGTAAAACTGAAGGCTATCAAGGATTTAACCATTTACATAACATAAGCGGTGATTGTGAACACACAACTATGGAATACATTATCCGTAACCATTCAAAAGAATTATTTGAAAAACAAAAGCAAGACTTTAAAGTAGCAAAAGATGTATTAGATTATAAATATGGTTATGAAATTGTTACTTTAACAATTACTGATAGTTATCAAAATATGCGTCCATATATTGAAAAAGATCCACGTGCACTTAATCGTGTGGTGGATACATATAAAAAACTAAATATTCCATTTAATTTCTCACCAATTCGCGGTGGAACTGATGGAGCAACATTAACTGTAAAAGGACTCCCTACTCCTAATTTAGGAACAGGCGGATATAATTACCATGGTAAATTTGAATATGTCTCTTTAACACAAATGGAAAAAATGGTAAAAATATTAATTGAATTAATAAAATAAGTTTAAATAAAAATGGTAACAACGCATGTTATCATTTTTTTACTTTTTTAGTCATAAATAAATTATCGATTTTATCTTGATATTTATAAGTCAAAATTCCAATTATTCCAAATATAACAAAAATTACAATCCAAACCGGAATCCCCCAGCCAGAAAATGGAATAATGGATCCACTTCCAAAAAAGCAATAAATAGCAATAACTAATGGTCTTATTAAAATCATAACTACTAAATAAAACCAAAAATTCATATTAGTTACACCAGCTAAAATACATAGCACATCATCTGGAAAAAAAGGTAGTATTTGCATAATAATAAATGGTCCTTTACCACGATTAGATAAAATTTGTAAATACTTATCCATTTTATCACCTGCTAGCCAATGAACCACTCCTCTTCCGCAGAATTTTCCAATTGCATAACAAATCATCGAACCAATAAATACACCAATAGACGATAAAATAAAAGCTTCAAGCGAACCATATATCATTACTCCAGAAACATAACATAATAAGGCTGGTAATGGTAATACTACAACTTGTAATATTTGTAAAAGCACAAATACTATTTTTCCATATGGCCCTGTTGATTGAATTAATTTAATGATATGTTCAAGTTTCTTTTCATCACTATCTATAGCGTCTAAATTAAATACTTTATTAACTAAAATAAGAGCATAAAACATTATAAAAAACAAAGCCACACCAACAAAAAGAAGTTTGAATATTTCTTCTTTTTTTAATAAGAATGTTATCGTGCTAATAGCAAACACAATGCTTGCTAAGATGTAAATGATAATTTTAAAAACATTAGACCATCCTTTCATCCATAAAGCACTACCTATAGTAATTAGTAAAAGCATTATTACTTCAATAATAAATAAAATTATATTAAGATGTTTTTTCATAACTATAATAGAGGCAATACTGCCGATAAAATAAATGATATAACAAATAAAATTGCAACAATATATATTGGAAGCGACACTTCTTTATAACGTTTAGAAGCAAGCATCATCACGCAATAAGAAATAATGCCAATTCCTATTCCCGTAGCAATTGAATACGTCAGAAGCGAGAATATTACTGTTATAAATCCCACAAAAGCAATTATACGATCCTTAAAGTTAATATCTTTGAAATTACCAGTAAATATCATAGCCCCAACGCATACTAATGCTGGGGCAGTAACTGATCCAGCAGTGAAAATAGAAAACACTGGATAAATAAACGCTGACAAAATAAACATTAATCCAGCAGTAACGGCCGCCAATCCGGTCTTTGCTCCCATTTCAGCTCCTACATTACTTTCTGCAAAAGGTGTAACTGTAGACGTTCCTAATGGTCCACATATTGCAGCGCCTATAGCATCAGATAAAGCAGCTTTTTGATAATTTTGTAATTTACCATTTTCATCAATAATGCCTGTATTTCTTCCAACTGCTAATAATGTCGCGGTTGTGTCAAACAAATGAACAAACATAAGTGAAAATATTGCTATATAAGATGTTGGAGTAGTAACTACTTTTAATAAGTCATTACTAAATTCTTTTGTAGTATAACTATCATTTAATAAGCCGAAAAATAAGACATCTTTTGTTCCGCTAATTCCCCATGACCCACTATTATCTATCCAAGGTGCTACTGGTAATTTAGTAACAAACGACGTTGTATCATTTAATTTAAAAATCCAATCGCCACCTTCTTTAACCAATGTTCCATTATTTATCATAATTGATGAAGTAATAACTCCCACTACCGCAGCAACCAAAATGCTAATTGGTATCGCCAATGTCGAAATCATTTTGTTTTTAGAAAACATCAATCCAAAGCATAACAATATAGCTAGTAAAGCAATTACTGTTGATGGGTTTAATAAGTTGCCAAGTTCAACTAAAGTTGATCCGCTAACAATAACGCCAGAATTTCTAAGTCCAACAAAGCAAATAAACGCTCCTAAAGCACTAGAAATAATTAATTGCAAATCACGTGGAATAGCTTCAACAATAATTTTTCTTACGGGAGTAAGTGAAAATATCAAAAATATCAAACCAGATATTGTAAGCAAAATCATTCCTTGATGCCAAGTATATCCTGCACTACCACATATAGTGTAAGCTAAGTATGCATTAAGCCCCATACCCGCACTTAACACAACCGGATAATTAGCAACAAAGCCCATAATAAATGTTACAAATGCTCCTACTAATGCAGTCATAGCAAAAACGCCTAAAGAATTCATGCCCATATCCGATAAAATAGATGCATTAACTGGTAAAATGTAACACATGGCGATAAATGTGACTAAACCGCCTAAAATTTCAGTTTTAATATTCGAGTCTTTATCACTCACATGAAATATTTTATCAATAAGTTTCTTCATAATAGTCTCCTTACTACCTTCAATAATATCACATATTTGATGTTTTACCTACAAATAGTGATAATTACTTAAATGTCTTCGGAGACCCCCATATATATGATGTAGCATTTTGTTCAGCATTAAAGAAGTGTCCAAAAGTACCATCATTTAAATATTCACAAAATGTAGAATAATGATCATCAGTATAAACAGAAACTGGCGAATCATCATAACCGATTGCTTGTGATTGATCAAAGCCATAAAGCCAAACAACGACTCTTGCTGATCCTCTTCTATTAGAACTATATGAATCATCTAAAGCGATATCGCATTCAAAGTATACAGGTTTATTACTTCCATAATAAGTAGCATATGGAACGCTTTCGGCATATCCATTTGTACGACTATATCGCGAAACACAACGAGTGTTCTCGCCAAATATATCATAAGCATCGTAATAATCTTTTTTATTAACATAATTAGCGGGATATGTTTTAAATGCATTGAAATAAATAGAAACATCTCTTGGATCCACCAAAGCAGCTTTCAAAGCCAAATTAGGGTGAGAAGAAATATAATCATAAGAATAGTATGTATATTCTTTTTCTTCAATTACTTGATAAGTATTATTTGGACCATATTCCACACGAATTGGAGCGCTAATAGAGGTAACACCATCCACTAATGTGGTTTTACTAATGATTGGATTAAGACGATTTTTATCTAATCCTGAAGATAAATAATTAGAATCATAACTTGCTTTTTCATTAGAGTACTTTATCGTAATATTACTAATTAACATATTTGCTTTATTTGTTTCAATTTTAAAGAAATTACAATTGTTATAAACATTTAACGTACATGTACCTTCTTTATTTAAAATATCCATTTCTAAAACATTTCTTACTAATTTATTATCACCATATCTTAAAATTGGTTTTCTTGTCGCAGAAGCTGTACGATAAGTTATAGATATTGAAAAAATATTATAAATAGGTGAAACATTATAAAACATTCCTTCTAATGATTCCACACTATTAAAAGGTGTTTCTTGTGTTTGCAATGTTAATAATCCAGCATAATTATTACCTGCGCGGTAATATTCAAAATCAAAACCACTTAAACTTGTTTCTCCCCAGTTAGTATCATAACTACCAACATCTATGTTACTTGTAAGGCTTAATGTTTTTAAGTTACTTGGTGGAACAACACTGCTACTTGTACTCGTAGAATTACTTATAGAATTGCTAGTACTTTCACTAGGGCTTGTAGATGATTTTGAAGAAACCGATGTACTTGATGATGAAATAACATCACTTGTAGAACTAACTATTGATGTCTTAGCACTAGTGCTAATTGAATCAAATTCCAAACGACACGATGATATAGTCATCATAACTATCGCCATCATAAATAATTTATGTATTTTTTTCATAACTTCACACATCCTGTTTATTTTTAAAATTGTATCATATAATAAATGATTTTTAAAAGGCTTTATATTTGTTTATCGGTAATTTTTATTGTAACTTTAGCATTAGGTATCTCTTTATTAATATCTAAGGAAATCATTTGACATAAGGATTTGATTTTGCTATATTGCATATCTTCATCAAAATCCATGACTAAATCAACATATATTTGTCCATTAACTTGTCTAGTATTAATAGACATCACCTTTTGATAGCCATAATGATAATTATTAATAATTGAATTAATAATATTTTGTTTTGTTTTATCAATAGTTTTATCTGTTAATTCATGTAGTGATTCTTTCATACGCTTAATGCAATCAATAAATAAGTACACTATGACTGGTGTGCCTAAAATAAGTGGAATATAACTAGCCCAATAATAATTTTTTAAACAATACGAAACCAATAAAGATAATAAAGTAATAAAATCAAATGCTAAAGCACCGAGTGATTTAAAAAATTCACACTCAGTAATTTTATTATTATTTTCTTTTTTTAATTTGAATTGAAAAATAGTAAATCCAGCATCAAATAATACGTTAATTACTTTTAGTATAATAACATAAAGTATTAAATTGGATACTTCTTTTATATTAATAGTGCGGTAAATTGAATAAATCAAAATACCTAATAAACCAATAATAACTAGCACATCACAAAATATAGAAGAAATAGCTTCGATTTTTTCAATTCCATAATTATATTTATTTTGTACATCTTTTCTTAATTTACTAGATGTAAAAGCCATATATGCACTATCGATAGTGTATCCTAAAGAATCTAATGTATCAAAAAAACATATTGGCGACTTAGAAGCAATCGCTGAAAGTAAAACAATTATAAACTTTGGTATTCCCACTATAAACTCCGCTAAAGATAATTTTTGTTGCTTTTTATATAATTCTTTATGCATCAAAAATCATCTCCAAACCAACCTATATGTTAACTTTATTCTTAATTCATTTTTATTTCAAGTGTTTAAAAAAATAAATATGATTTATTACACGTTTTATACAATTTATTTGGTTTTGAGCAAAATAAAAGTTAAGATAATTTTTCATGCGTTACTGAACGAGGGACTCTGTAAGTTTATTCGTTAGTAAAATAATTTATGAGGGCAAGGCGCATACAAAAACTATCTTAACATACTTAATATATTTTATTAGAAAACAAAATTCAACATTTGGAATAATTTGTCATATCGTAAATCAAATACGAACAATTTAATGGCTTTTTGTATTTTTTTAAAAGACATTAATCTATTTCTGCAACATATGATGTTACATTTCTAATTGTTTCACCATCAATTTGTAAAGAACATGGATGATCAAATGTTACTTCTATTTTCTTTCCTTCAATGATATCTACCATTTCTTTATGTTTAACGTGTTCACCTTTAAAGATACCAACAAACACGATTAAAGCTTTAATTCTTGATCCTCCGTGCATACAAACCATAGATAGTTTATTTCCTAAACGATTTTGAGAAGGCGCAACCATCATCCCTCCGCCATAAAATCTTCCGTTCATCGCAGATGCAAGCCAAACACGTTTATAGTTAATTTCTTTGCCATCTACTTTAACTACAGCTTTAGGACATTTATATTTAAATAAAGCTAACTTAACTGAAATACCTGGATAACTAATTTTTTTAACTCCTTTAGCTTTCATATCATCTGCCACTTCGCAAACTTGTCCATCAATACCAAAGCCTATACCATTAATAAAAAGTGTGGTTTTGCCATTAATAGTTACTTTTGGTAAATGTTTAATGTATTTATTAATTAATAATAAGCCATCTTTATCAATTTCATCAGTAACATCTCTCAAAAAATCATTTCCTGTGCCTGCTTTATAAACATATATATCACAAGGTACGTTAATGTCTTTAATTTCATTTGCCATATGGTTGATAGTGCCATCTCCGCCAACTAAAACTAGGGTATCATTTTTAGTTAAACATCCCGCAAATTTTTTAGAATCAAGTCCCAAAACATTTCTTTGTTCCATTTCACCAAAGCGTTCTTTTAATTTTTCTTTTGCTTCTAAAGCTGTTTTTTCGCCATTTCCATTATCAGCTAATGGGTTAAATAATAAATAATTCATTTTTGTTTTACTCACTTTCTTTTATCTAAATTTAATTCTATTTCGTTTCGAATAAAGTCACTTAATTCGACACTATTCATAGTTTCATATTCTTCGCTATAAATTACATTTATAACATCCATATAAACATGTGTTCTTTTAAATGGAAAATTCTTATGTATCTTATTACAATTTAACAAACTAATTACAACAATCGGTGCTTCGGCTTTTGTCGCTATTTTAAGAGCACCTGCTTTAAACGGTAATAGTTCTCCTGTTTTACTTCTTTTTCCTTCTGGAGCAACATACATATCCGCTAAATCATTTTTTAAATATCTAACACCTTTTAAAATTGAAGATAAGGCGTTAAAGTTATTCTCACGGTCAATAGTTATATAGCCTGTTTTATGAATAAATGCTCCCATAATAGGGATTTTTTCATTTTCCGGTTTTGTAATGCAAATAATTGGTGATTGTTTCAATTCTTTTAATAATACAATTTGATCAAAATTTGATGTATGATTTGATACAAATAATACTCTTTGATTATCAGGAATTTTCTCTAATCCACTTACATGCACTTTAGTATTTGATAAAAATACTAATTGTGTAGATGTTTGACGAAGAATCCAATAATAAAATTTATTAGGCTTATTTATTTCTTTTTTCTTATTAATGAATAGTGACCAAACAAATAAAATTATGATATATATTAAAAACCAAACTAAATAAAAGATTGGTACCGCTACTACCATAACTATAAATGTCCAAGGCATTGTATATAAAGCACACAGCCATTCAATAAGCTGCATGGATATAATACTTAATGCCAAAAATATAAAACCTATAATCATCTTTTTACCTCAAGTAGTTTCTATTTAATATATAAATATATTAAAGTATTGTTTCCAACTTGTAAATAACAAAATACAAGTAAGTGCACATAAAAAGCCCAATTATACTATTTAACTGGGCTTAATAATGTTATTTATATCTTGCTTAATAAATCTTTTTTCTTGCTTTCATATTCTTCTTCGCTAATAACACCTTTTTGACGTAAATCAAATAGTTTTTCGAGAAGTTCAATCGAATTAGAAGCGTCATCTTTAGGAGCTATTGGACTATCCACAACTGGTCTTTCGTTATTAACTAAAGGTTGTACAACTGGATAATTAATAGGCGCTACTCGTCTAGTTAATACATCTTGTATTTCTTCTGGTGAACCTGGTACACTTTGAACAAAACCAATAATGTAGAAAATCAAAGCAAGAGTATTAAGAATAATTGCAACTAGTAAATCAAATAATATTGTGTGAGGGTTAGTCGCAGAAAAATATAATGATGTTTCTATAAAATTAAATAATAATATCAAACCATTAGCAATTAAAGAAATTAAACAAGCGATCTTTCCTTTAGGGGTATAAGTTTTTTTCTTATTATAATATAAACATAATGAACAACTAATAATAGTATAAACACCTATCAAGAAAATCATGATAGCCACAATAAATAGCGCTAGAAAATAACTAATTATCGATGGTGCAGTAAATTGCACTAATATGACTATCGCAGCTAAAATAGTGAATGATCCTCCAATGATACCTAATATACCCGCTGGGGTTAAAAATTTACTTTTTCTCATTTTTTAATTCCTCCGTTATAAATCTGATAAGATTTTATTTTTCTTTTTCTCATAGTCTTCCTTTGTGATAACACCATTTTGCCAAAGATTATATAATTTTTCAAGAACATCTAAACTTGTTTTATTATTTTTAATTTTTGGAGTGCTATTTTCATTATTAGCATTAATATAAACACTATCTTTAACACATAAATTTGGTTCTTTAACTTGAGTAGTATTTTCTTTTGTATTCGAGCATTCTATGGTAACATCCACTACACTATCTTTTATGCCTGTAATAGCAAATAACATTACTAATGCTTCTAATAGCAAGCACGCACAAAAGCCAATGCTTAAATTATTATTCATATTTATAGCCATGATTATGTCAAATATTAACATTACCATAACGCTAATATTAATTGATGCAGAAACAAGGTAAAGTTTTTTCACTTTTTTACTATATGCTTTTTTTATATTAGCTAACGACACACTAAAGAAAACTATTTTAACTATACTTAATATCATTAAAATAACATTAACTAAAAAATACCAAATATAGTATTGAAAAACTCTAGCATTAGCAATTTGTATTATAGAGACAAAAGACATTATTGTTAGTAATGCTCCACCTATAATGCCTAAAATGCCTGCTGGTTTTAAAAATACACTTTTTTTCATTTAAAAATCCTGTTAAATTATTTTACGTTATATCCAAAAGGATTTTTGCTTTGCCAATTCCATTGACTTTTGCACATATCTTCAAGATTATATTTGGCAACCCAATGTAAATCTTTTTTAGCTTTTTCAGCACTTGCATAACAAGCATCAATATCACCTGGACGGCGTTCAACTATTTCATAAGGTAATGTTTTCCCACATGCTTTTTCAAAAGCATGAATTATATCTAATACTGAATATCCAATACCCGTTCCTAAATTATAAATATGAACACCTGGTGTATTAACGTGTTCTAAAGCTGCGATATGACCTAACGCTAAATCAACAACATGAATATAGTCTCTTACACCAGTACCATCATGAGTATTATAGTCATTACCAAATACTCTAATTTTACTAAGTTTACCTGTAGCAACTTGAGCAACATATGGCATTAAATTATTTGGTATGCCTTTAGGGTCTTCACCAATTAATCCTGATTCATGTGCACCAACAGGATTAAAATATCTTAAAAGCATAACATTCCAAGTATTATCTGATTTATATAAATCTGTTAATATTCTTTCAAGCATTAATTTTGTTGACCCATATGGATTAGTTGTTGATAAACGGCATTCTTCATCAAGTGGTAATCTTTCTGGAGTTCCATATACTGTAGCAGATGAAGAGAAAATAATTGTCTTACAATTATATTTATTCATCGCTTCTAATAAAACTAATGTACCATAAATATTGTTATCATAATACGCTAAAGGAATCTTACAAGATTCTCCAACAGCTTTTAATCCCGCAAAATGAATAACGGCATCAATCTTATGCTCTTGAAATATTTTATCATATATATTAGCGTCTCTAATATCTCCAAGATAGAAATCAACATGTTTACCAGTTATTTGTTCTACACGTTTAAGTGCTTCTTCACATGAGTTACATAGATTATCTAATACAACAACTCCGTACCCTTTATTTAGTAGTTCCACTACTGTATGGCTTCCAATAAAGCCTGCTCCACCTGTGACTAAAATATTTTTCATAGTATCCTCCCAAAAATCTATAAATATTATGGATTAATATACGCATTTTTTCAACAATTCAAAACCATGTTTTTTCATATTTTTATCTAAAATAACAAAAATATGAAAAAAAGCTCTCAGTTTTCACCAAGAGCTCTAGATTTGTGGTTTAACTAGCAGTGTTCTGCAAAGTATTTGATTGTACGAACCATTTGTGAAGTATAGCTGTTTTCATTATCATACCATGAAACAACTTGAACTTCATATAAACCATCAGCAATCTTTGTAACCATTGTTTGAGTTGCATCAAATAATGATCCATAAGTAATACCGATAATATCAGATGAAACTAATAATTCTTCTGTATAACCAAATGATTCATTGCTAGCAGCTTTCATAGCAGCATTGATAGCTTCTTTTGTTAAATCTTCTGCTTTAACAACAGCTGTTAAAATTGTTGTTGATCCTGTTGGAACTGGTACACGTTGTGCAGAACCAATTAATTTTCCGTTTAATTCTGGGATAACTAATCCGATTGCTTTAGCAGCACCTGTTGAGTTAGGAACAATGTTAACTGCAGCAGCACGTGCTCTTCTTAAATCACCTTTACGGTGTGGTCCATCAAGAACCATTTGGTCACCAGTATAAGCGTGAACTGTTAACATAATACCACTTTGAATTGGAGCAAAATCATTTAATGCTTTAGCCATTGGAGCTAAGCAGTTTGTTGTACATGAAGCAGCAGAGATAATTTGATCTTCTTTTGTTAATGTTTCATGGTTAACAGAGTAAACGATTGTTTTTAAATCTTTTCCTGCAGGAGCAGAAATAACAACTTTCTTTGCACCAGCATTGATGTGAGCCATTGATTTTTCTTTTGAGCAGTAGAAACCTGTAC
>CAKPJO010000022.1 GCA_934162685.1 uncultured Bacilli bacterium
ATCATAGTAGAACCATAAAGCACCAGTTTCTTCGTCGTAATGAGCTTCACCTCTAGTTTTTAAAGTGAATGACTTAGCATCTTCATTAGAAGCAGTAATAGTATCTTTAACAGCATTTGTTAATTCACCATCAGCACCAACTACTAATGTTTTAATACTACTGAAGAATACTTTAGATCCATATAATTCATAACCATAATATGTACCAACGAATGATTTTCCAGCGTATATTAATTCTTTTTCTTTGGCATTAATTGTTAATTTACTAGCAGAAACAACGACAGATGGAACAATGATAGAATATGTTGCAGCTGCATCTGTAGCACCTGATTGAGCATCAAGTCTAGTTTCTACATATTCAGTTGTAGATAAACTATTAGGAGCAACGAATTTTAACATAGAACTAGTTGGTTTATCGAGTTTGTAACCTGCGACATCTGTACATGTTAAATCCATATATAATGTTTCGCCTGGAAGTCCACGTGTTACAGGTGTTTTTGTTTCAACCCCATCGACTGTTTCTTTACGATATAAAGAACTAGTAACGTGAGCGGAATTTACTACTTCAATGTCGATATATTTATCTTCTGCAGTAATAGTGATTTCAGTGTTAGTAGCAGGCATTGTGAACTTATACATTAGATAAGTTTCGTCTTCAACAGCTTCCATTTCGACGCCATTAGCAAAGTATTTAACTTTATCAGTAAATGCACTACGTTTAGCAACAACTCTAACTTCACTACCTGCACGGAAGAAGCCAAAGTTTGTGCTTGTCTTTTCATCTTTATTATCTAAATAGAAACCGATAAAATCATTAGTTACTAACTTACCAGAAGAACTTGTTGTTCCTTTAGCTTCAAATACGACTTTTTCGGTGTCAGCATTTACTTTGAAATAAGCACCTAATGCTTCAGCTTTAATTACAACATCAGCATCTGGCATATCAAACGAATAACCTAATACAGCATTGCCGGTTAATGTAACTTCTTCTTCAGTTGGTTCAGAAGCATCTTCACCTTCTTCAGCAGGAGCAGCAGCACTAACTTTAACGACTTTGACACTACTAATTTCATAGCCAGATTGAGCAGCTAATTTAAATGAAACATGTTCACCAACATTAGCGTCTTGAGGCATTTCAAGAGCGAATACTAAATCTTTACCTTCAAATGCGATTGTGTGATCCTTAGTAGGAGCAACGATTTGTTCAGTGACAACTTCAACGCTAGCGTCAGCATCACCCATAACAAACGAATAATGGAAGACGTGACTATTATTAGCGTCAACTGTACCTTCTAATACTTGCTCGCCAACTTTAACTGATTTTAATTCATAATTTGTAGGATCTGTTAATGCAACGGTGACGTCAACTTGGTCGCCTGCAACAGCTTCACTACGAGATGCAGTAACATAAGCACCGGCGACTGAAGTTGGTACAGATACCGCATGTTTTTCTATTACTGGTTCAGCACTTGTAGAAGTGCTTGTTGATGGAACGCTTGGCTCAGTAGATGCAGATTGTGATCCGTTTGTGGCGCATCCAGCTAGCATAAAAGCGCTTAATACAAAAAGAAGATTACTTTTTTTCATAAATATTATTCCTTTCTTTAGAACAGTCTATCGTTCTAGTAACTTTTTGTGGCTAAATAATACCACTAATGAAAATGTGTGTCAATAAAATTATGGAAATTTTTAGTTTATGAAAACCGGTTTCATAATAAAATATGCTATATTTTATGCGTTAACAAGCAAAATATAACAAAAAAGGGGATGTTTAGAAACCTAAAATAGGTTTCCATCCTCTTTTTTTGTGTTCAAAATTGTAAAAATAAAAATTGATAGGTTTATAAACAAGCTACGCTTGTTTATTTTTGTATATTTTCGCATTTATTTTAGTACCTTTTTTTGATAACCTTTTCGCTGATTTTTTATTAAAACTTTGAGCCTTTAAATCATTTGGTGCAATCCAAAATTTAGGCAATGTATTTGTTTCATAAAATTTAAATAGTTTTTTAATATTTAATCCTAATAGAACAAGCATGGCTTCAGTAGATACTTTGCTTAATCCTCGTCGTCTTACTCTTGAATATTTTCTATTTTGTTTTTCATTTTCAAAAACCCCTTCGACTTGAATACTACGATTAACTCTTATTTCAATTCCTTTGACAGATAATAAATTATCTTCCGCCTGTTGTTTATATCTAATTAAATTTGGTACAACTTCAAATATTTTATAATTTAACTCTATGTTTTTGTTGTACTTCATACAGTACATTTTATATACACATTCATCGCATCCATCAATTCTATAAAATACTGATTTAGCCTTTTTATGATGTCTACCCTCTATATCAACTTGATAACCAATCAAATCATTTAAACATGTAATCGTATCATCGTTATTTAATCTATAGCAATCAGGGTAACTACCAGAAACATTTCCTTCCCATGATATAAATTTCACATAATTACCAATATTATTTCTATTAATATATTCATAATTTGCTAGAGAACCATATCCTGCATCAGCACATACATTTTTTGGAAAACACCCATACAATCTATTAAATTCTTCTAAAATTGGTATAAAATCATCTATATCATTTCTAGATTGAGATACGTAATAGGAAAATACAATACCTTTTATAACTAAAATTTGCGTATTATATGCAGCATGCATATGTGTACCTAACCCAGCATAATAGTCTGCTTTTAATGCCATGGCAGTAGCATCATGATCTGTTTTATAGTATGACTTTCTATTTGATCCGCATATACTTTCTTTCTCTTCATATTCGATTACTTTATTAAGAATAGCTGATAATCCTTTAAACAAGTTATTATATGTTTTTAAATCATATTTATCTTTTTGATTGTATAACTCTGTGATGGCATATGATACTGTCTTTGATGATACAAAAGTTTCGCTTCTATATGATTCACAAAGATTATTTTCTTTCAGCATATTAAAAAATGTGATAGAAATTCTTTTATGAAATGTAATTGGTTTCCAAACAAATTTATACTTATTGGCATTAGCTTCAAACTTACTTCCATCAATAAAAGCATCTTCAAATTCAATCCTCATTTCTAATTTTATTTGAGTATTAACAATAGCAAATATTTCTTTTTCATATAGTACAATTACGTTATTGATAAATGTACAAAAAGTAGAATGGTCAACTTTAATTTGTTCCATTAAATAAATATATCTTAAATCATATTTACATGCTTCTTCTAAATCTCTTAAAGAATCTCTACCAAATGCAAAACCATACAAAATGGTTGCAAACATATTGTAATAATTAACATTGGGACGTCCACCTTTTCCTTTATTATTTTTTATATTTTTTTCAATAATAGAAGAAACATTAGAATTTTCTAATAATCGTAAAAATTTAAGTATTTTTTCTTCTTCCTTCTTGTTTAAGTCGAAGGAAGGTGTTAAAAACACTTTTCGTGTGGTAAAATAACTCATGATAAATATCTCCTGAACAAAGATATTGTATCATAAAGAGGCTTTTTCGTATGATTTTGCCTCTTTTTTATTATTTGACAACGAAAAAAGAGGATGGAAACCTATTTTGGGTTTCTAAACATCCCCCTTAATGATTATTCATATTTTTTATAGTCAGTAGGATTGAAACGATTTCCAGAAAATTTATCATATTCACCTTGAGTGAAATCAAAACTTTCATCGACTATCATCCAGTTGCCTTTATATCCACCAGAATATACATTAGTCTCGGAATGTTGGTCAACGTGAGTAATAATTCCATTTGCAAGAGTTAATGTATTTTCATAGATAAATTCTTGGTATTTAACCTTACTAGTGGAAGAGGCATATATGATAAAGGTATAAGAATATTTCCATTCACCATTTGCCTTATAATCATTTAATCCACTAAATTGAACTTCATATCCAGCAATGTCAGCATATTCAATCATTGTTTGGATATTAGCTTTTTCTGTTCCAGGAAATCCAACATTTAGATTGTCATCAATAGCGTTTTCTAAAAATGCTATTTCTTTATAACTACCAGTATCACCGAAATCTGATATTTTATAAAATTTCTCAGAGTCATAAAACGTTTGAGTTTCATAGTCAAAGAAGTTTGTAAAGTTTCCTAAACTATCTTTTGAAGTACTTTGTTGCCCTTTTTGAACCATTATTTGTCCATTATCACTTGTAAATCGTTCGATTTTAGAAATGTCTTTTACAGACATTGTTAATGGTTCGCCTTCAGTAAGATAATAAATATTTTGAATAGTATTAACATCAACGGATTTTACGTGTCCTTCACTTGCTTTTAATTGTTCATAGAACTTTGTTAATTGTTCAGACTTACTAGGTTCAGCACTAGTAGAGTTAGATGTAGATGTAGAATTAGAAATACTAACGCTAGTACTTGGAGTACTTGAAGGGACGGTAGATGGATTTTCGTTGTTACAAGAAGCTAGTACTAACAATAAAGGAATTAATAATATTTTTTTATTCATTTTATGTATTTACCTCCTTTTATTTAACATAGCAACAATAATTTGTTATTGTGCAAAGAATTGATAATCTTTCATTGCTGATTCACAAGAGCAAGTAATTTTGTTGCCTTCTTGAGTTATAATAGCAGTTTCAAATTGCTTTGGTGTACCATCGGCCCAAGAAGTAAATGTGATTTTGTCACCAGAAATGGTATAAGTAAATGTATCAGTATAATCTTCATTCATATCAGTATGGTGTTCGATTCTAGAACCTGTACCATCAGCATTGAATTTTAAAGTATAAGTATAATTGTAGATAGATTGATCACAAACATATGTTTTTTGAGTAATTACTGTTGTTAAATCAATATCGGCTGATGCAACAGTAAATGTTATAGAAGTAGTTACTGATTCAAAGCCATTGATTTTAAATGTGATAGTAGATTGACCACTAGCAAGAGCGGTAACTGTGACGTTATTGTTTTCATCAATACTTGCATTTAAGACATCTGGATTAGAATTTGACATAATAATATCTTGTGATGCAGTTAATGGCAAAGCATAAACTGAGAATGTGTATTTTTGACCAATTTGTAATGTATTATCAGCAATTGACGGCTTAATTACAGTAAATCTAATTGATTCAGGATTTGGAGCTTTAACAGTTACAGTTTTATTGAAAGTTTTTTCGCGATATACGCCATCTGCATCTTTTCCAAAATATACAAATGATAATGTGGTTGTACCAGCACCAACGATTTCAAAATATCCATCATCAGAGAATGAAATTACTTCTTGGTTAGAAGATCCAGCACCAGCAATAGAAATATCAACGGCTTTTTCTGGTTGGTATGTTTTGGCACGTGCAAACAAATAATTATAACTATTGCTAAGCGGAATATTATCTGGGTCAACAGTAGCGTTGTTATTAGCGCGTGTATAAACATCAACATCACTGATATTTTGCAAGAAATAATCTTCAACGTTAATACCATCACTAGGTACTTCTTTACGTGTATCATATTCTAGATTAGCCGCCCAATGAATTTCATTAACATAAGCATCATCATCTTCACCTTCACGCATATCAGCATGAACGTAACTAATTTCGCCACTTACTAATTTTGTTTGGTCAGCATCAGTAATAAATTGAATGTTTACAGAATGAAATTGTGTATCATCTAAGTCACCTTCAATTGAGTATCCAACGATACAAGAATAAGCAATGTTACCACTTGCAAGTGTACGATATTCAAAACTATCCACGCCAACTTGTTGAGCATAAACGTTTTTTAAGATGTAAGTTGATAAATAACTATATAGTGTTGAAGAAACTCTTGGAGAAGCAAGACCAAGCATATCGGTTGTAGTGACATATTGTCCTTCGACTAATCCTCCGTCAGTTGCATCTTTATCACTATCAACTACGAAATATTTAACAGCGGAATCAATATAAGCAGTTCCACCCATATTTTCATTTTCATAGTCAACGATTTGAGCAAACATTGGATAAGTTTGAACTGTAGCAAGTCCAGTGACTTCTACAGCATATTTTTCGTTAACAACAGCATTTCTTTTAACGAAAGTGTCGCTCTTATCTTCTTTTCCATTAATGGTGCGAACAACAGTTCCTTTAGAAGCTGAAGATGGAATTAAAGAATTATAAACATCCACATGTTCCGTTGTGGTAGTAATGCTTGTACCATTAGTAAGAGTATTTGTGATTTGTGCTCCACTAGCGTTATTCGCTTCATAAGAGAATAATTTTGTTAATAAAGTGACAATGTTGTCAAATTTAACTTTCCCATCTGCACCAATAAATGATCCGGAATTTGATGTAGATGTGGATGTTGATGGTGAAATTGAAGTTGAAGGTGATGTAGAAGGTGAAGTACTATTTCCATTAGAAGCACTAGAATCATTACAACCTGCTACAGCAAACATCAAAGTAGACAAAGCTAATAATAAAAAATTTTTTTTCATAGATAAATCCTCCTTGGTATAATTTTTGATAAAAAGTTTGATACGAGTTTAGCATATTGTAATAATAATTACAAGCAATTGATTAATTTTATGCCAAGCAACTAAATTGTCGACATTTTTTAATTAATCAACATCATAAACTTACTCGTATAACTATTTTGTATTCAAATTTGACAAAATGGAATATTTAAAAAGTTTTTTGCATTAATTAAAAGTTCATACGGTGCTGCAATTATTAATACAATTAATAAAAGATAACTTCATATACTTTATTGGTGATAATAAAATGAAACTGGTTTCTTCTGCATTAGATTTAATTCATGATACTCCGATTATTGAATTAAAGAACTTAAAAAAAGAATTAAATCTTTTTGGAAATATTTATGCAAAAATAGAATCTTTTAATTTAACTGGGTCAGTTAAAGATAGAATAGTTTCCTATATTTTAAAGAATACCACTTCGGAAAAAGGCAATACAATAATAGAGGCAACATCAGGAAATACTGGTATATCATTAAGCGCGATTGGAACACTTAAAGGGTATAATGTTATAATTGTAATGCCGGAGAACATGTCAAAAGAACGCCAAGAAATTATTAAGGCATATGGGGCACAAGTTATTCTAACACCTAAAAATCTTGGTATGGATGGAGCGGTTAATAAAGCAAAAGAATTGCTAAATAATATTCCCAATTCATTTTCATTAAATCAGTTTGAAAATAACTATAATGTTTTAGCGCATTTTACCAATACTGGACCAGAAATTTATGGGCAAACACATGGAAAAATTGATTATTTTGTGGCTGGAATTGGAACCGGCGGAACAATTACGGGGGTAGGAAAGTATTTAAAAGAAAAAAATAAAAATATAATTATAGTGGGTGTGGAGCCTAAAAGTTCTCCATTATTAACAAAAGGATATAGTGGGGCACATAAAATCCAAGGGATAGGAGCGAATTTTGTACCAAAAACACTAGATTTAAAACTAATTGATAAGATTATTGATGTAAGTGATGAAGATGCAAAAAAATATGCCAAAATGTTAGCAATATGTGAAGGATTATTTGTGGGTTATTCTTCTGGCGCTAGTATATGTGGGGCTATTAAATTAGCTAAATTAACAAGTAATAAAGATAAAAATATTGTGGTCATTTTACCAGATAACGGATATAGATATTTATCAACTGACTTGTTCAATTAAGTTAGTTGTTTTGTTGTTGTTTTGTTTTATAATTTTGAAATCTTTAATTAAACTTATAATGATAAAAAAGTTAATTAATGCTGATAATCTTACAGAGTCTTGACCTAAAAATTTGAAAATATATTCACCAGTTAAGAAGTGTGTATAATTGTTAAAAGAAGAGAAAATCATTAGAGCCGCTAAATAGTACTTTCTTTTGAATACGATAACATAAAGCAAAATAAATATATCGGCCATAAAGAAATATCTTTCATGCATATGTGGTAAAACAAATGGACAAATTATAGAAAATAATGCTGAAATGTATATAGTATTTTTTTCATTACATTCAATTTTGTTGTAGTATAAAATAAACAAAGTGAAAGAAATAATACAAAATGCAAATATAAGATTAAAACCATTATTGAAGAAATCTTTTAAACTAGTCATCTCTAAGAAAGCATACATTGATCCAGAACCATAATTAGCGTTCATATATAATCCCATTTGATTGGCGTAAGCTTCAAGGGGCATCATAAATGGAGCACCAGCAATATAAGAAGGAATAAATGTTATAAAAATGCCAGCAAAAATAATAAAAATATTCCAAATACGATATTTTTTGTTTAGCCATAAATAAACTAAAAATGGTAAGAAAAATACACTTTGTAATTTCAAAGAAATAGCAATACCAATAAGTAACGAAGCCCAAGAATTATGCTTTTTTAATATTAATAATAAAGCAAATACAAGAATAGCTACATATAGTTGATCGCATTGTCCCCATATAGCGGAATTTGCAAATACACTTGGAGCAAATAAGGTAATGATATAAGCAATTAAACTAGTATACTTATTTTTACTAAAATGGTAGATAACTAGTCCAACTCCAACAGCAAGAGTAACATCAGAAATAAAGCAAAACCATTTAATTGTGGCAATTGCGTTATTAGAAAATAAACTTAAAAATGCTAGTATATTCATATAACTAACTGGATAATCACAAGGTACTTTTGTGCCATTTTCTAAAACGATATTCCAGTTAGGATAAGTTCCTAATGCTTTAAATCCAAAGTCCCTAAAATAATTAAACCAAGGAATTAAAGGACAATACATATCACCGCTTACATAATTTATGAAAGAAGCACGAGCAATAAGTGCTAAAATCGTCAAAACAATAAAGACAATTAGTAACAAATATTTTCGAAACCATTTATTAAATCCATCAAAAGCTTTATTGCAAAAAGAATCAAAATTGCTCTTGAAATTTTTAAGTTTTTCATTCATAAAATCATCTCCAATTTTTTAAATTTTAGCATAAAAAAAGCTAAGATTAAATAAAATCTTAGCCATTAGTAATACGTTTAGATGTCTTGATAACAACTTCCACCAATGAATTCACGCATCAATGAATTGCATGGTACCCAAGTATCATCCATTTCAACGAAATATTTTAAGAATTTAATCAAACGTTCGGCAATTGGAAAACTTGGCGAATCAACATCAATTTTCTTTAATACTGGTAAAGCGTATTTACGCATAACACATAATTCATAAGGTAAGAATGAGTTATAAACATAATCAGCGCCTTCTTGGGTTTTATAAATCCAAGTGAATTCACCTTTACGAACGCTTGGCCACATATCAATAGTACTTTCGGCAGAAGCGTTTCTAAATTGTTTATCACGAACTATTCTTCTTAATAATCTTAAGTCGGTTAAAGAAATTGGGTTATGGTTATCAAGATTAATTTGTGCTTGAGGTGCAATATAAATTTTGAATTTTTGGTGCTTTGGAATTAAAGAAGTCATTTGATCATTTAAGGCATGAATTCCTTCAATAATAATTGGTTGATCAGCAGGAATCTTTAAAACACGACCTGGAACACGTTTACCTAATTTGAAATCAAATTTTGGTAATTGTACTTCTTCGCCTTGAACTAAATCAAGCATATTTTGGTTGAATAATGGAATATCTAAAGCATTGATACTTTCTAAATCAGCATCACCATTTTCATCAACAGGTGCTAAGTCACGTGGTAAATAGTAGTCATCCATTGAAATACGAATAGGTTTAATACCACGAGATAATAATTCAATTCTTAAACGATTAGCGAATGTTGTTTTACCAGAACTTGATGGACCGGCAATACAAATTAAACGAATATTTTCGATATCTTTTTCGATTAAATCACCTAATTCACAAAGCATACGATTATGTCTTGCTTCACAAAGGTTAATGAATTCGACATCGCCAGCTTCTTCAACCATTTTGTTTAATCCTGCTACAGAATCTACGCCTGTTGCTTTAGCCCATTTGTGTGATTCTTTAAGGGTTTTACCGAAAGTAGGGGCGTCTTCAAATGGCGGGATATTTCCATTACATTCGCTACGCGGATATTGAATAATTATACCAGGGGAATATAAACGCAAAGCGAATCTTCTTAAATAGCCAGTTGATGGAACCATGTATCCATACATATAGTTCATGTAATTATCGCATTTATAGAAGTGAACGGTTTTTTCAGGACGATATTTTAAAGAGGCAATTTTATCTTCAAATCCACGTTCTTTATAAATTTTAATAGCTTCTTCATTACTTACTATGATTCTTTCAAATGGTAAATCGGCATCGATGATTTTACGCATTTCTTCGCCGATTTTTTTAACCATTGTAGAATCAACACGAACATTATCGCTTAATATTTGTACGAATATTGATCTTGATACATTATAAGAGAATCTAAATTCTAATTCTGGATATAATTTTTCTGCAGCCATGGCGAATAAATATCTTAAAGATCTTTCATACGTTCTAATTGCTGCTTGATCTTTTACAGTTAAAAATTCCACTGTAGCGTCATAATATACTTCATAATTTAAATCACGAATGCGGTTATTAACTTTAGCAACAACAAATTCCTCATTTGTATCATTAGCTAAGGATAACAAACTAACTTTCTTATCAAATTCTAATTCTTTGTCTTTTAGTTTAATTTTAAATGACATATTTTTTCCTCCTTTTATATAAAAGCCAATATTTTGCAAGGGCTTCCATTAACTATATCAAAGTTTAAAGTTTTCTACAATAGAAATATTAGATAAATGCCATAATATCATCATATGTAGTGGTATTGGTTACTATTAGTTCACTATTATCTTTGTAATTAATAATTGTAGAATCAATAGAAGATGTATACAAACTAGTATCATAAAGAATGATATCTAAATCGTTATCAATTATTTGCTTGAATAATTCAACTTTTTCTAGTGAATCATTATTAAAGTAATAAATGATATTAGGATTAGTTTCCGAAGTACTAATATTATCTTTAATCATTTTTGTTTTACTTATACGGAGATGATTATCCATAAATCTTTTAAATGTTTTATATTTTAATAAATTGGCAGTTCCATATTGTTTAGAAGTATAAATTCCATTATTAAAAAACATAAGAGTTGGTGTGCTTTCACAAGTATGTTGTGAATTGCAAAATACATTATTATTTTTCTTGTCGAGAATATTAAGACTTTGCAATTCATTCTCATTTGTAACTACAACAGATGTTTCTGGCGTTTCTCCTGGAATTGTGTAAATAGCTTTATGGATATCAATAGAATATAAAGTGGCCCTAGTATCAATAACATAACGAATCATGATAGGGGTAAGTAATAGACATTCGCCACAATTGTGACTATGGTAAAACAAGAAGAATGATTCATTGCTATCAATTTTTTGTTTTACATCTTGGGCATTTATATCAATAGTATAATCGGAAATTTTAGCATCATCATAGTTGGTTGTTATTAAGGAATTATCTAGTAATAAAGTCGGAGTATTGATCTTGTTAGCGGTATCATTGCAACTTGTTACAAGTAATGCTGTTATTAATATAAATATCTTGTTAATCCATTTTTTCATATTAATCACCTCGACGAACAAATTATAACATATATTCGTAAATTTTTATACAATTTTGGGTTGTTTTGTGCTAACATAGATATAGAAAAAGAGGTGTTAAAATATGAATATATGGCATGTAGTATCTAAAGATAGAATTAAGCCAGAAGACTTTATTGCTTGTATTGAAATTCCGAAAGGAAGTAAAAATAAATATGAGTTAGATAAGGAAACTGGAGCGTTAAGATTAGATCGTATATTGTATACATCAACACACTATCCACACAATTACGGATTTATTCCTCATACATATGCTGGAGATAATGACCCACTTGATGTTTTAGTGCTTTGTACAGAACAAATTACTCCATTAGCGTTAGTGGAATGTTATCCAATTGGGGTTGTCAAAATGATTGATAACGGCGAACCAGATGAAAAGATTATTGCTATTTGTAAGCATGATCCATTCTATAATACATATAAAGATATTAGAAATTTACCACAGCACGTTGCTGATGAAATTAAACATTTCTTCTCGGTGTATAAGACATTAGAAAATAAAGACACTATTGTTGAAGAAGTTGAAGGCAAAGAAGAAGCAATGCGTATTATTAAAAAGTCTATTGAAAACTATGAATTAAAATTCGGTGAAAAAAAGGAGCAAAAGTAAAATGAAATTATTTATTGATACCGCAAATATTGAAAGTATTAGAGAAGCTAGTAAATGGGGATGCATTAGTGGCGTTACTACTAATCCATCTTTAATTGCTAAAGAAGGAAGAAAACTAGAAGATGTTATTAAAGAAATCGTTGAATTAGTTAACGGACCAATTTCCGCTGAGGTGGCAGAAGCTTCCGCTAGTGAAATGGTTGCTCAAGCAAAAGAATTAGCAAAAATTCATAAAAATATTGTTATTAAATTACCAATGACTATGGATGGTGTTCAAGCTTGTTCAGAACTTACTAAATTAGGTATTAAAACTAATGTTACCTTAGTATTCTCTGTTCCTCAAGCTCTTATGGCTTGTGAAGCTGGTGCAACATATATTTCTCCATTCATGGGTAGAGTTGATGATGCTGGTAATAGTGGTGCAGAATTAATTGAAAAAATTATGCTAATGATTTCTAATTATGGATATGATACACAAGTAATTGCTGCTTCAATTCGTAATTTAGCTCATGTTGAGCAAGCTGCTCTTGCCGGTGCTGATATTGCTACAATTCCTTTTGCAGTATTAGAAAAGATGGTTAAACATCCTTTAACTGATGCTGGCTTAAAAATATTTAAAGACGCAGCAAGTAAATAATTAATTTATATCTAAATTGCTTTTTAAGAATGTAAGTTTGTGTGATTTACATTCTTTTTTTACGAAAAAATAGCAAATAAATAATATTTGCTATTGCTATTGATATTATTAATTTCTTAATGTAGTTTTACAGCCCTCAATTGTTGAAAGTAGTGGGTCAGCGGTAATACGAACAGGAACATTTAGTTCTTTTTCTAATGTTTCTCTTAAGCCACTTAATAAAGCTACTCCGCCAGTCAAAGCAATACCATTTTCGACGATATCACCTGCTAATTCGGGTGGAGTGATAAATAATGTATCTCTAACGACATCAACAATAACTTGAATAATAGGTTTAATTACTTCACTTATTGATTGGGTGTTGATGATAACACTATGTGGTAAAGATGTTTCAATACTTACACCGCTAACTTGTAATAAGCGATTTTCATAATTATCGCCGACTGAACCAATTTTCATTTTGATATATTCAGCATTTTTATTTCCGATTTTAATATGATGGTTGATACGCATATATCGAACAATAGCTTCATCAATCATTTGTCCAGCATTAGGAATGGATTTTGCGACAGATACTTTACCAACCGATAAGACACATACATCAGTGGTTCCGCCACCAATATCAACAATCATAGAACCTTTTGAAGAATTCACATCAACGTCTGATCCAATTGCTGCCATTTTGGCTTTGTCTTCAATGATAATTTTGCGGCATCCCAACTTTTTACCTAATTGTTTTAAGACGTTCACTTCAACAGGTGTTAAATTAGAATGAGCGGTAATTAACAAATTTGCACGTTTTAAGTTACGGGTATGTTTAGTAAAACGGAATATAGTGGATAT
>CAKPJO010000023.1 GCA_934162685.1 uncultured Bacilli bacterium
AAATACCACTATGGGAGAAAATCGAATTATTAATAGTAATATCGCCTTTATAGATATTTTCTACTTTAGAGTTATACAAAGCATCTTGAATTGATAATAAAGATGCTTTTAGGCTTTCTTTATCTTTCTCTTCAAAGTCACCTTGAATATATTTATTAAGTATTTGGTCACCTATTCCATTTTTTGCTAAATAATTTTTTAGTGTGTCATTAGTATTTTCATTCATTGCTAAGAATGATTTAGATATTTCATCTTCTGCTTTAATATATTCATTATTACCCGCAACTAAAAGGAAGTTACGGGAATAATTTAATAAGCAGTTATCCACTAAAACATTATTAGAAGAAAATGAACGTAAGACATTTTTACCATTAGATAAGCGAGAATTCTTAATCGTAATATTATTGCCACTTACTTCCATAACCGTTCCTACATAATCAAGGTTAGAAAGAATATTACCAAAATCACAGTTTTTAACGTTTAAATCGTTAACCGTAATATTATCACCTTCAACATATATTCCAATGTTATCTTGGCCATATGAACCAATTAAAGGCATATTATTTGGATTACCTAGTAAGTAGAATGGTTTTGGTCCTCTAAATAAGTTTTTATCGGTTAGACTTGCCACAGTTACTGTACCATTACTAGTAGTAATTTCTTTAACGGCATAAGGATAAGCAAGATTATGTAAGTTAATGGTATAACCATTACCATAAAAATCTTTATTAATATGTAAGCCAGCATAAACCGTTTTAGAAATTGGTTTATAATCTTTATTTGTTAAAGTAAAGTTATTCCATTGGTCGATATATTCACTATTACTAGTGGTATCGAAAGCATATATTTCGTTAATAAAGTTATATTCTTTTTTCTTGGTGTCATAATTACCAAATGAAACAACATTATTTTTAGTAGTATTCGACATATCATAATTACCATTAGATAATTTGTTATAAGTATTATCTAAAGATTCAAATGATTTTCTTAAGACAATGATTTCACCATTTCCATTATTGGCACTACAACTCATAAGCGTTTCATAATCATAAACGTTAACTCCGTTTTTTACAATATCAAAACTAACTGTAGTATCTTTTCCAATATTTGAATCAATAAAGCCAAATGTAATTGATGCTTTACCAATTTCTTCAACACTAATGGTTTTATAATCATTACTAATACTAATGTTATTAGAAATACTCTTAACTTCTAAAGCCGAAGTCAATGAACTTGGTATAACTTTTACATTATAATCAATTTTTGCTTTTTGCTTTTTTCCGTTTACTAAATCATATTCTCCATAATAAATAGTTTGATCAATGTTACTTTGTGAGCTTTGAATAACAGGACTAGCAATAATTGCCCCATTTTCATAGATTACCGCGCTCATAGAACGGAAAACACTACCTTTAATATTAGAAACCGTAATAACTACTTCCCCTTCGCTAAGAGTGGTTAAAACGTTTTTTTCTAAAGAACAATGGTTTTCTTCATTTTGATTCTTATTAGCAACTTTCCATACTAACATTCCACTATCTTTGCTTATAACTCCTGAGTTATATTTTGCGGTTGCGTGTAATTCATAAGTTTTATTAGATAACTTAAACGCTTCAATATCATCATAATCCCATTCAATTGAAGATATATCGTTATCTAATGTTCTAAATGTCGTATTGATTAAAGGTATTCCCACTAAAGCAATAACAAATGGCATTACTAAGAGGATAATTAAATTTTTACTTTTCATTAATTAACTACCTCCAATGCTAAGAAATTATTTTCAATGCGTTTTGGTAAATGATAAACGCATGGAATCGTTATTGCTATCATTAAAAGCATAACTACTACAAGAGTAATATAGTTTGATACTTTGAAAAATGAGAATAATACAGAAATAATAAAACAAACAAATGGGACAAGATAAGAAACTAAACTAGATAATAAATTACTTCTTGGCGCATTCTTTCGAATATGAAGTTCTTCAAAAAGTGAAACTAAAGAAGAATTAATAAGTAAGATAAGTGATATAACTAAAGATAAAGCACCCACTAATAAAGTAATCTTACGAGTGGCAAGTAAAACAATAAGTGATATTAATAAAGAAGTAAACGAACAAATAAATGGAATCATTAATTTAATAGCAATTTGCTTTTTCGCGGATACCGGTATTGTTTTAATAATACGTAAACTATCTCCTTCTACGCTAATATAACTATTCGCTCCACTTGCAATAATAAGCATAATTAAAGCAATAAGCAAAATATCTAAGCTTGGTACAAATAAAGGAATCATCGCAAAATAATAAGCTAATGAACCACTAGTGAATATTACATTCATGGTAGAAATAATTAAATACGTTAAGATTGGTTGAATAATTACAAGCCCCGTAAACGAAGAAATAAAATCAGAATTACCGAATAATAAGAAACATTCTTTACGAATTAAAGCTTGTATTGGTGAACGTAATTTAAGTTTATGTTTCTTAGATATTGCTTTCTTAACACCTTTATTTTTAATCGCAGCATTATAAAAATATATTGCTAAAGCAAGTCCTAAGATAAATATACCAATTACAATAGTAATATAAGATAATAATGACTTTGAGTAACGATCAATAAAAATATTAGCTAAGAAATTAATCGGCACAAGATTATTACCAATATTAGTTATCACATCTAATACATCTTTATTAAAGATAATATCAAGATTATTACTTGATACTAATTCTTTAAATAAATCAAGCACTAAGCCATATAAAACAACTAAAATAACTAAGAATAATAAAGTAACAATGAATTCCACTAAATGATGCTTACTTAAGAAATCCTTAATTAATTTATATGGGTATACTAATATTAATCCTATTCCGCCTTCAAAAAGGAAAGCTAATACCGGATAAAATAAAGCTAAGTAATAATGTAATAATGTTCTTTCCATTAAAATGCCATAAGCAATAAATAACGGCAAAGTAAACATTAAATTAGTAAAGTATTGAATAATAAATAAGAAAAGCATTTTTGACAATACTTTTTTCGAATTATCAATTGGATATGGAGTAAGTTGTGTAATATCCAAGTCATTAAATAATAATTGCTTTGCGGTTTTCGTTGCATTACAAATCATTAAAATAGAAACAATCGCTAAAAATATTGTAAAAAATGCTTTAGGAGCATTAGGGTAAATCTTAATCTTATTAACAATTTTAACAAATAAATAAGTTTCTACCGTAATAAAAATCATGCCAAGGACAATACTAAAAATAATAGAAAGAATTTGTTCTCTTTTACTCTTTCCACTAGCAAATAGTAATTTAAAATCTTTGGCAATTAAGTTAAGCATTTTATTTTTCTCCAAAAATATTTAAGAATAAGCGTGATAATTGTAAACGATAATTAGGATTCTTATTTAAGTCATAAACATCCACGACGACACCATCATTAATAATAGCTACTCGATCACAAATCTTTGATACTAAGTCAATATTATGCGATGTGATAAATACCGTCTTACCATGTGCAGCATATTCTTTCATCATTTTAATTAATTCATCAACCGCCATTATATCTAAGCCCACGATTGGTTCATCTAAAATCCAAATATCGGGATTTCCCATTAAACTAGCAATAAGACATAATTTTTGCTTCATACCATGAGAGTAATTCGCAATTTGTACACCTAAGTCTTCTTCTTTTAAATCTAAACGTGCTGCTAAAAATTTATAAGTCTTTTCAAATTGCCCTTCGGATATTTGATAAATACTAGCAACAAATTCTAAATAATCATAACCCGTCATGACATCATAACAAGTTGGTTCACTAGCGACATATCCAAATTGATATTTTGCTTCAAATGGTTCTTTACTAACATCATAGCCATTTAAAAGTATAGAACCTTTATCAAATGATTTAAGTCCAACAATACAGTCAATGGTTGTTGATTTACCAATACCATTTTTACCAATAAATCCAAATAGTTCTCCTTTATTAACTTCTAAGTTTAATCCTTTAAGAACTTTCTTTTCACCATATGATTTATAAAGGTCTTTGATTAAAATAGCAGGCATTATTTCTTCTTTTTCTTCATTTAAAGAATTATTTTCGTTATCCATAATTTTATATCCTCCTTACCTTTATAAATATGATTTTATCTTTTTCTACATTTGAGAAACGATAAATAGAATGACAGTTATCGCAGTGAATTGTTCCATTATTTTCTTCAATGTTTTTACTCTTACAAATTGGGCAATAATGACTATAAATAGTCTCACTAGCATCCACTAATTCGGTGCGAGATTTAACATATTGTTCAATCATTTCTTCTTCACTATTAATTACATTTGATACTTTGTTGATTTTTTCTTCTAGTTCTGCAAGTGACCAAATTGAAATAAAACTAATTGAATCATAACTATCTTTAGCATTTATTAAATCAACATCAAATGTATTAAAACTATCATCTTTGTCCACATATAATAAGTGGTTACTATTACATTTTTCTTTTTTGAATTCAATGAGAAAACTAAAAGCAAATTCATCTTCAATTTTATTTAAAGTTATTTTTAAATCATCATTATAAAACGTAAGATTTGGCATTAAATTAATCGTATAACCATTAATCGAATTAGCGTCTTTAATAACTTTCGAGCGTAATAACTTTAAGCCCATCTTTTTAAATTGTTTTAAGATAATAACATAATAGAATATTAAGAAATCTTTATTAATCTTTCTTTCATCATCATAAGAAACAATACGACGATAAAATTTAAAGCAAGAGTTATATAAACGATTCTTAAGCAAAATATTTGTAGGAACAATATGAATTAAATCCGTATTACATTTGCTATTAATTTCTTTATAGAAATGGGTGGCTTTAATTCTTGTTAAACGTTGATATAACGTATTTAAACGCATAATGGCGTCTTCGGCTCTATTAGTATTTAAAGTTAAATCCGTATTAGAACCATCAAATGTTTTAATTATTGAAGCATAAAACTCTTGATACTTCATAAGTTCATTATCAATTAAGTTAATTAAATGAACAATAAAGATATTTTCATATATTTTTAAATCATCCGTATATTGTTGATAATATACGTGCTCCGGTGTCATGTCTAAACCTTTTCTTTTCCACATTCTTGCATCTTTAATTGTTTTAATAAACATATCCGATTGTAAATTAGAAGCTTGGGAAGATCTTACAATAATTTCTTCGGCTTTGTTTGCATAAATCGGTTTAGATACAATTGAAGTAATAACACTTAAAACAAAGTTAACATCTTTAAAAAATTTTAAATCGCTTTGAAATGATAAATCTTGTAAAGAATGAACATTGAAGTTTCCAATGTTATCAAAAAATGTAGGAATTGATAAATTATTACGAGCATACTTTCGAATATCCGTAACAACTTTCTTTAGGTATTTTTCCTCATTCTTTTTCATAATTTAATTATAGCTTTCTTAATAAGTTAGTTATAATACGCTCACTATATTGGAGTCTACCTTCACCATAAGTTTTAGCCATTAAATCAAGAAGTTTCTTTAAGCCGCTTTTTACATATTCTTCAAAATGACCTTCTAATTTAACAAGTAATTTACGTGATAAAGTAAGGTCGATAGCGTCTTCTTTAGAACCACCACAAGCTACGAATATTGGAACAATTGTATTAATTTGATTCATAATACGGTTACCAAATGTAACATCAAATGTTTTATAAATATAATCAGTAATGACTTTAAATTTATCTAAATCTTCTTTAGTCATTTGATTATCTTTAACTGTTAATGCATTAGCGTATAATTCTTGTAATTTAGAATTACTTAAATTAATAGTTTTAACATCTTCTTTAACATCAAATTTGTCATTGATATTTTCAAAGTAAATAGTAATTGCACGGTCATAAACCTTATCTGCGATTGCGAATGTTGAATCATCTTTATTAGCAGTTCCTACAAAATAAACGTTTTCTGGTATTTGAATATTACCATCTATTAATTTAGCAGGTGGGAAGAATCCGTGTGGTAATTGCATAATACGAATTTTTCTTTCTTCAACTGGATATTCTAATACTGATAAGAAATCTGCGAAATAATATTCTACTCTTGAGATGTTCATTTCATCTAATACAAAGATATTAATTTTATCTAATGTATAGTTAGCTTCATATAAATCTCTTAAAAAGTCTGTTTCCGTATATGATTTAGTAAAATCATTAAAGTAACCTAATACTGATGATTTGTCACGCCATGTCGCTTGTACTGGGAAGAATGATACTTTACCATTAACAAATTTAGCAAAATAACGTGGTAAAGATGATTTACCAGTACCACTTAAACCTTCTAAAATTGATAATTTAGAACAAGCTAAGCCAGAAATAAAATAACGTAATACATCAATATCAAAATATAAATGTTCTTCTTTTGATAAGTATTTTCTAAATTGATCACATAACTTATCTAGAGTTATATCATCAGTTGGTTCTTTATCAATAACACTTCCACCATAAATTGCATCAATGTTAGATAAAGCTGGGAACACTTTTTCACGGTCATCTAATTCTTCTACTTTATCGGTTAATGTTGCAGATTGTGAGTTATTAGTTACTTGAGAAGTAGCAACCCCATTAGCGGTTGCACCACTTATAACATTATTAGCATCTGTAAAATTAGCGGTAACATCTTCATCTTTTTCAATGCTATCATCAAATTCCGCAAGAGAATTCTTAGAAAAGAAACGATATGGTTTATCAATTAATATAAAGTTAACAACAAGCATGACAATTGATCCAATTAATATAGCAAGCATTACATATATTAATAAGGATACCACTAAAGATTGAACTAAAAATAAAGATAAATTTGCAATATTTTCAATTCCTTTTTCTTGTAGTAATAAGCCAATACCATAAGATAAGCCAACACATAAAACTAAAGTGGCAAAATAAATTAAAATCATTTTAAATGAAAATACTTTTTTACCATTTACTTTAGCAAATCTTCCTTCATATATTAAGGCAATAGCAAATATAACAATATAAAATGCTACAAGTATTAATGGTACAAATCCATTAACTCCTTCTAATGTAATAGATTTAAATCCTAATGTATTAGCAATAGACATAATCGGATTATCTTTAGCAATAACTGAACCTGATCCTGGAGTTAAGCAAACACCAGTAAAAAGGAACAACAAAGAATAAAGCGCTGTTAACGCAATTGCTATTAAGTTCTTTCTTGTAAAGTATGGTTTTACCATAAAACTTGTTCTCCTTTTCTTATATTTTGTTATTTGTCCTCATTTTTTTCTTTTGTTTCTTCCACAATTGAATTATCTTCTTCAAATGTATAAACAGTATCGTGATAATATAACTTTTCCACAAATTCTACTTTAGCATTATCATCTATACCCATTTCTTGTTGAATGAGTTTACGATAATCAACCTTTTTAGATAAAATTTCAATTCTATTTTCTGTTGCTTTTTCAATTTTACCTGATATCTTATCAACCATTATCAAGCAATATACCACAGACAAAATAGTAATAATTCCAGAATATGATTGGAAGAACATAATAAATATACCAATAGTTGGAACTCTTTTCCCGGTATATCTTCCAATGACATCCTTAAATGTACAACGATAGGCGTCTTCTCCACTATTGGCATCACCTTGTGTTACAAAGTGCTTTTCTCCGTTAACTTCTACAATCGATGTAATACGGTGAATAATATTAACGCCTTTATCATTCTTATAAGCAATAACATCCGCAACTTGTAAATCAGACTCATTCTTAACCTTATTAATATTAATAATATCGAAAGTCTTAAATTGATTGTTAAGTTCCGGATGTTCACTTATAAATTTGTTTTTAGGATTTTTTTCGCTCATGGATCCAGAGGCAACAACCATCATGGTATTATTGCCTACCATTAAAACATTTCCGTTTATCTTACTAATAAGCGAAAGTGTAAATAAAGGTATTATTATCGCCATAATAACACCAAATGAGACATTTTTAACAATGCCCATTATCTTACGATGTTTTTTGGTTTCTTCGAGATTTTCATGTATTACATCATTTACTATCTCGGCATCTCGTCGTCCAGAAGCAATTTCATCAATTTGCGAGTTTGCATACGATTTATATAATACTGTAATAACCGCAGCAAAACTCACAACGCCGACTAATGTGACAACTAATGCTAGTATCTCAACAGTAGTCATAATAAATTAAACTTAACTTACTTAGATTGGCCTTTAGCAATTGCAGTAAGTGTTACTTTGTAAGTTTGAGACTCCCCAATAGTTGTTTTGAAATCGTCCATCATGTCAGTAACTTCTTCTATTGTTTTTGAAGCGCCATCGCCATCATCGAAATAAATTCCAGGATTTTCTCCGCCAAATTTTTCTCCCCATTTGAATTCAACGTCGATAGAGAATTCTTTCACTTTGTCTCCTGATTTAAATCCAGTTGTATATTTTTCATCATTTTCTTGAACTGTATAATCAGTCAATGTACCTAAATCAATATTAACTGCTGTTTCACTTACATATGATGGTAAAACAATATAGCCTGCAGTTGCCGCAGCTTTAACTCCAGCTGATACTTCCATTTTCACATTAAATGATTCTAAATATTCAGGGTTTTTTATAGCACCAGTAATAGTTAACATTAATGTTTCTTTATTTCCATCATTTTTGTAATAAACTCTACCTGTGTTATCAGTATCTTTACAATCAAATATAAAATTATCAATGCTTTGTTTTACATTAACAAATGAAACAGAACCATCTTCAACTGTTCCAACCTTTATTCCACCATCAATATCTTTATTAGCATTTTCAGCAATAACCCATGCTGCAAAACCTGTTGAGATTAATGCAATAGAAGCGAATATAGATACTCCTAATACAACTTTTTTTCTTTTGTATGATTTTCTAGTAATTTTTGCCATTTTTAATAGCCTCCTTATTAATACCTAATTTATAAATTAATATATGCAATAATTTATTTGAAAATTAGGACTTATACTTACTTTGTAGTAAGTGTTAATTTAAATTGTGCACTTTTTAATTTAGCAACTTCTGTTAAAGATTTAACCGCATCATCACCAACAGTTGTATCGCCATCAACTTTGTCATCAATACCCTTAGCGTTATAGTAAGTATAAGGATTAGTATTGCCAAAATGTACACCCCAACTAAATTTTAATCTGATGTAAACAAAGCCGCTTTTTTCTGTTGTTGAATCAGCGGTAAATTTTGTAGCTTCTTCAGCAGTTTCAGATACATCAGCAACAAATTCTACCTTAGGTAATTCCCCAACATATCCAGCTCCAGCAGCAGTAGCATAAGCGCCTGTTGTTTCTTCAAGTGTGTGCACAGTAAATATATCAGCCACATTAGCAGTAGCAACGTTAGTAACAGTGACCTTAAAGAATGTTGATAATTTTTCAACACTATCTGAAGCATCACTTTTTAGCCATGCGTTTGTGTTACCTTGTGTTTCTGGACGTCCAAATACAATTTTACCAGCATTTGTACCATTACCATCAGCAGGTGTAATAGTCATTTTATGACGGTTATCAGTTACAGTTTCAATAACAACATCTCCAAATGTTGTTTTATCATTAGTTTCTCCTCCGCTAACAACCCAAGCAGCAAAACCTGTAGACAAAATAGCGAGGGATGCAAAAACTGATGTAAACATAACTAAGTTTTTTTTCATTTTAAATTCCCCTCCTTTCCCTCTTCTATCTCTTTGAATAATATTAATATATTATTTCAAATGTTGCCATATTATAACACATTTTTTACCCATTGCAAACTTTTATAAAGTTCAAGCGATTTCATCAAATTTTTTTAGAAAATTAAAAATTTTAAAAAGTATTGATTGCATCGCATTCTATTGCATTTTTTGGCTATTATTTTTGAATTTTGATTAATTTACTTGACTTAAAAAATGAAGTTATCTATTAGTTAACTTTTAGCGGTTTTCAAAGTTATGAAAGCTTTTAAAATTTTTTTCATAAAGTGTTTTTTACTATTTATTTTTTGTGTGATACAATTAATTGTTAAGCGTGGTGGTAATGATGGGGCATATTATTGTTTATCATAATAAATTTAAATTAGGTGTTATCGAGCCTATTCAAAAAGATAATAATTTACTTTCTATTATCTTTATGGATGGTATCCATACAATTGGTAATTTTTCTGGAATAGAAAATAATAAATTTCTATCTATACTTTCTGATGAATTTGAAGATTGTATTATTAACGAAAAATATAATAGGTATTTTGATACTAAAACCATATCAAGAGCAAAACAACTTAAAATAGATATGAATGATATTAAAATAGAAAATAATAAAATTATTGCTAAAGTCAAATCTTCTGCTTATAACTATTTCTATAACGTTACTATTAGCTATAATCATGGAATTATCGCGGATTGTGATTGTCCTGTAGGAGAAGACTGTAAACATGCTTATAGAGTGTTAGATTATATTCATACATTTTATGTTAAAAATTATAGTTCTAAAGCTAATGAAACATATAATAAAATTATTAAACTATCTAACTATAGTTCACCAATATTCTTTTATAACAATTTTGATAAATTTATAAATATTAATAGTTATTTTAATGATGCATTAGATGATGAGTTAGTTTGTGAACTAATAAACCTTTGCTATTCTAAGCCCGCTGGAGCGGATGTGTTTTCAGTTGTTTATTTATATTTAAAAGCGAATAACCGTGATAATTTAGATAAATTAATATCTTTAAATAAATTAGATGAACAAGGCATTATTTTTTATCAATCAGTATCTAATATTGCTAGGAAGCACCTAAATGATGGCCTAAAAGATCAAGATAAATATTATTGTTCTATTTATAATTTATTTGATAATAATTTTGATAAATTATTAGAATTCTATTTAAATAACCTTATTAGTAGTTATAGTTATAATTATAACAAATACACATTAAAAGCATTAATTAATAACGTTAATAACATCACTCAAGAAGAACTAAATATTATCGTAGATGTTTTATGTGATTATAAAGATATTGATAAAGAAGTTGTGGATAAAATAAAACCTTTATTAACTACTGAACAAATTTTAAAAATTAAAAATATAAATCCTAAAATTATCGATTTAGATTTTTCTATGATCAATTATGAAGAAATTAAAGATTATTTTCCTATGCTTAAACCAAATGAGCAATTAGCGTTTGTTAAAGCAAATATTCATACTTTAGAATTAAATTATCGTTCATTTATTGAACAAATATTCATGATGGTAAGTCAAGGACATTATTTTTATTTAAACGATCATCTTTATGAATGTCTATGCCAATTTAAAGAAGCGCCAATATACGCTCTCCTCTTATTAGCGGCCTCTGATAATGTTCATCTAAGAGAAAAATACATTGATGATGCTTGTAAAAAAGCTCAAAACATTGATTATTCTACCTTAAATTTATATTTTTCTTTTAGTGTGGAAAATATTTATCAAGATGAATATTTAAGACACTCTGATTCTCCTGATATAGAGCTTGTTTATCGTATTTATATTAATGATAAAAATAATTATAGTTACAATTTCATTAATAACATTACCCACAATTTAGGAAGAAAAAATCCTATTATACAAAATTATTTTGCCGCTCTAGAAAAGTGTTGTTTTATATGTACCCAAAAAGAAAAGCAAAATGTTATTGAAGATACTAATCGAAAATATCAAGAAGCACGTGAAAATGTTTTAAAAGAAAATATGAAACAATTCTTTTTTAATTTAAAAACTGATAAAACTAAAAATATATCCAATCGTATATTAAATAAGAAGAATAAATTAAAAGTTGAATTAGATGAAGATAGATCTTTATTAATAAGCGTCGGAGTAGATAAATTATATAAAGTTAAAGACAGTTTAGAATTTATTAATGCTCTAAGAGAAAATGCTACTTATCGCGTTAATAAGAATTATGAAGTATTATGTGATATTAACGATTTTGATGAATTTAGCCAACAATTATGTAATATTTTATTAACTTCTTTTATAGATGATTTCCCTAATGATAAATTATATTTAAATGAAGATGGATTAATGCGACTAATAAAATTATATAATGGATTAACTATTAATAAAGTTTTTTATCGTTTAATTGATCAAGAAAAAGAAATACATTTTAGTGTAGATGATAATTTAATTACTCATATGTCAATGGACTTAAATAATGAGGATATTATTTATGCAAAGAATTCCTGTTATTTTATTGATAAGGAAAAACACACTATTTCTTTGATAAAAGGAAATAAAAACATCGCAATAATATTACATTTCTTTATGAATTTTAATAACTCTAGTATTAAAGATAATGAGTTATATTTCCTTAAATATATTTATCAAAGTAATGAAGAATATATTGAAATACCAGATACTCTTAAAAATCTAAGCAATACAGAACAAAATATTTCTTTATACATTGATATGGAAAATGATGTATTAACTGAAAAATTAGTGGTTAAAGAAAATGGCGAAGAAATTAAAGAAGATGATTATAACGAAGATATAAAACAAAATATTAAATTCTTATTTAATCTCTTTATGGATTTTAAATTCAATAATAATAAAATTGAAAATGAAGATGATATTTTTAATTTTTTAACCGCTGATTTATCACCATTACAAGGATTATGTAAAGTTTATTTATCAGAACATGTTAAAACTAAAAATATTATGGATTTTCCTAAACAAAACATCCATATCGATTATGGTTCTAGTATGTTAGAGGCATTTTGGGTAAAATCAACATTTAGTGACGAAGAGTTAGAAAAAATCTATACCGCTATTAAAAGAAAAAAGAAATTTGTTCAATTAAAGAGTCATAAAATTATTAATATTCAAAATAAAGAAGCTCAACAATTTTTTGAATTATCTGAAAGTCTTAAATTAGATAAACATAATTTAACTTCCGCTCAAAAGACTAATTTTTATAATGCTTTTAAAACTATTAATGATATTGATGATACAAAAGTAAAAGATTACTTTACAAAAGTAATTGATGATGTAAAAGACTTTAAAAATAATAAAGTCGATTTATCTTCTTTAAAAGCTAATTTACGTGATTATCAAATTGATGGTATTAACTGGATGCATGCTTTAGTTAAACATAATTTATGTGGAATACTTGCTGATGATATGGGATTAGGAAAAACTTTACAAACTATTGGGTTAATAAGTATTGATAAAACTTCTTCTCCTTCCTTAATTATTTGTCCAAAGAGTTTAGTGTTTAACTGGTGCTATGAATTTATGAGATTTGCTCCAGATATTAATGTAGTTAAGGTATGTGGATCTC
>CAKPJO010000024.1 GCA_934162685.1 uncultured Bacilli bacterium
ATACCCTAAAAAAGAGAGAAAACTAAAATGAATTAGCGAGTACTTATGGTACTTGCTTTTTTAATTATTATTTAGAATGAATAGAAATTTATACAAGGATAGTATAATTTTCTTTTTATATATATATCACTAGTTTAATGAGATACTATAGTTAATAAAAAAAGACAATTTTTTCAAATAAGGGGTTGACTATGTGGAAAAACATGGTAAAATACTATTTAAATTACTTAGGAGGATGATAGCATGAGAACATTAGTAAATATGATATTTAAATGTTGCTTTAAAGGAAATTGCATTAACAGCCTAAATATTGTTAGTGTTATTTGCTCATGCTTCAATTTCTGCCTAAATTTAAAATTATGTCTTGTCGGCGCATGTTAAACGTAAAAGTTTTGCGCCGACTTTTTTTATTGGAGGTGTTTAAATGAATAATATTGAATTGCAGGATTTATTAGATAAGCTAAAAGAATATAATCCTAACGAAATTGAAATTGTAAAAAGGGCATATGAATATGCGGCAAATTTACATTCAGGTCAAACAAGACAAAGTGGAGAGCCATATATAAGTCACCCATTAAATGTTGCTTATATACTTGCCGAAATGCATGCGGATAGAGATACAGTCTGTGCAGGATTATTACATGACACATTAGAAGATACTAATATTACTAAAGAAGACATATCACATGATTTTAATCAAAATATTGCTAATTTAGTAGATGGAGTAACCAAATTATCTAAAATGAATTTCTCATCTAAGCAAGATCAAAATTATGCTAATACTAGAAAAATAATAACAGGAATAACAGAAGACGTTAGAATAATAATTATCAAACTTGCTGATAGACTTCATAATATGAGAACACTACAATTTAAGTCTGAATTTAAACAAAAAGAAAACTCCATTGAAACTATGGAAATATTTGTACCACTAGCATATTATATTGGAGCATATCGAATTAAATCAGAACTAGAAGATTTATCTTTAAAATATCTTAAACCAGATATGTATAAGCAAATAGAAGAACGTAAGATAAGATTAGAACAAACTAGTAGTTATTGTTTAACTGAAATGTTATCTAAAATAGAACGTTTATTAAGAGATAACAACATACCTAATGAGATAAAAGTTAGAACTAAGAATATTTATGGTATATATAAAAGATTAAGTGAAGGTCATAGATTATCTGATATACATGATTTATTAGCACTTAAAATAATGGTTGATAGTGTTGAAAATTGCTATAGAACACTAGGAATGATTCATAGTGAGTATCATCCAATAAACGATAAATTTAAAGATTATATATGTAATCCTAAAACTAATATGTATAGAAGCTTACATACAACAGTATTTGGCCCTGATGATAAACTAGTACAAACTCAAATCAGAACATTTGATATGGATAGAGTAGCATCATTTGGCTTAACTGCATATTGGGATGAACAAAAAGGAAAAGCTAGAGATGTAATGCAAGAAGATTTAAGACAAAAATTTCAATTCTTTAAGTCATTAACAGAAATTAATTCTATGTTTGGAGATAATCAACAATTTGTTAATCAAGTAAAAAGTGAACTGTTTGCTGATAAGGTTTATGTATATACAACCAAAGGAGATATAATTGAACTTCCTAGAGGTTCTACACCAATAGATTTTGCTTATAAAATACATACTGACATAGGAAATACTATGGTAGGAGTGTTTGTTAATGATGAATATGTCCCAATAGATTATGTTTTGCAAAACAAAGATAGAGTTAGAATAGTAACTGATGATTTATCTTATGGACCAAGAGAAGATTGGATAGATAAAGCACATACTAGTTTAGCAAAAAGGAAGATAAGGGAGTTTAATAGAAAGTAACTATAAAAAGTGTAAATATTATAGTATAAGTAAAGGAGATAATTTAAATGTATGAGTACCAAGGCCAAAAAGTAATTATTATGCTATGTTCGAAGTGTAATATTAATTGCAAGCATTGTTATATTAAATACAATGGTAATTTTTCACTAGAAGAATTAAAAAAAATATTTGATAAAATAAAGGATAAGCATTTTGTTATTTTGAATGGAACAGAGCCAATTCTTTTTCCAGAATATTATGAATTATACAAGAAAAATTCTCAAAGTAGGATTCTAACTAATGGGTTAGCATTAATTAGAAACCCAAATTTATACAATATTTTAAAAGAAAATGGAATAAATGAAATTGCTTTATCATACCATTTTGGAATTCAAGATGATATATCTGCTGTCAAAAGTTCAATGCTAGATACTTTAATTGGAAATCTTGTAGAAAATGGTTTTCAAGTAAAATTGATGACAACAGTATCCAGCGATAATTATAAAATGATTTCAGCAATGTGTAGCAGAGCTTATAAATTGGGGGCTAAAACAATTAAATTTACAAATTACATCTATCAAGGAAATGCTCAAAAAAATGATTTTAAAAAGGTATTAAGTCAAGAACAAATAAATGAAGCTTTATCTGAAATAGACTATTGCCGCTCATTATACAAAGAAGAAGATTTAAAAATTGAACGTTGTGGCACATTTGGTCCTAAACAGGGAAAATCAGAAAAATTTGAATGTTTAGCTTGTAATAATATGGTTGTCATAACTCCTGATTTAAATGTTTATCAATGTGTTTTTGATATTGATAAGGGAAATGAAATTGGTAAAGTGATAGATGGTAAAATAATGATTAATGATGAATATAAATTGTTTGATAAATCTTACTGCAAAGTATTAAAAAAGTATAATGGAATTGGAGGGCAAAGATGAGTCAACCAATAGTAGGAATCGTTTCAGGCAATGAATTAATAGAAAAGGGAACGTATAAAAAGCCTATTCACAGTGTAAATGATGATTACTTAAATATGATATATAAGTGTGGTGGTATACCGATTATCATTCCAAATACAAATAGTTTTGTTTCGTTAAAATCATTTATAGACAAAATAGATGCTTTATTATTAATTGGAGGCGAAGATATTTCTTATAGATGTTATTCAGGGAAAAAAAGTGAAAATCCAAGAGATAATTTTGAAATTGAAATATATAATTATTTTAAACAACATAAAAAACCAATACTAGGAATTTGTAGAGGATTGCAAGTAATAAATGTAGCAGAAGGTGGTACATTAAAGAATATTGAAGAAGACAAGGTAGAACACAAAATTGGAACAGATGGATGGATTAATTATCACGATATAAGAATTATTAATAATACAAAACTGAAAAAGTTAATATCTAAAACTAATTATACTGTTTCATCAGTACATCATCAAGCAATAGATAAATTGGGTAAATCTTTAGTTATATCAGCTACAGCTTTTGATGGCGTAGTAGAGGCCATAGAAAGTTCTGACGATACATTTATAATTGCATTCCAAGGACATATAGAAAAATGTTTGAATAATTATAAAGCATATGGTAGAGTTGTAAAAAAATTTATAGAGGAGGCAAAGAATGAATAAAAAAGAAATTTTAAGGTTACCAATTTATAAAAATCAAGTTGGCAAGTATTTAACAAAAAAAGACATAGTATCTAATTTCCCACATAACTTTGAAATAAAAGATGGCGTAGAATATGAATATGCCACAACCTCTGGAACAACTTCTGATAGAATGGAAATAATAAGAAAACCGAATTGGTGGAAAGACGAATATAAAAGAACTTATTCAAATGAAAAAAAATTGGAAAAATATTTAGACGAGAAATTGCATAAGGTTATTTTTACAACTGCTCAATGTTCAAATTTAGTGTGTTTTGTAGAAAAACCGTCAATGGAGAAGAGAACTATTGGAAATACATTATATGTAAACAATACTTTTAATCCTTGGGACTGGACAAAAGAGAATATTCAAGAAATAATAAAAGAAATAAATTATTTTAAGCCCTATTATTTAGATGCCGATCCAGTTTATCTTGCAGTATTTTTGTATTTGAAAGAAAAATATAAAATTAAGACTAAAATTTTTACTCCAACAATAATCACATTAAGTTATGAATATGTTACAGGTAATCTTAGAAAATATATTTCAGATTATTTTAAAACTGATATTAGAAATTTGTATGGAACTACTGAATTTGGATATGCTTTTCTTGAAAATGAAAATGGAAAAATGCATATTTGTAAAGATTTGATTGATATAAAACTTTTACCAATTAATGATGATGAAAGCAATAATATTTATTCAATAATAATAGACAGTTATAAAAATGAATATATGCCACTTTTAAATTATAAAGTTGGAGATCTTGTTCAAGCAACACCAAAGGAATATAAGAATTTTGACAAAGATGGAATTGTAAGTAAAATGGCTGGAAGAGAAAAGGATTTAATTGACAATAAAATATCGTTTTCAATGCTAGATGATATTATTAGTAGTGTCTCTAGTAAAATATTGCTTTATCAATTTTACTTTATTGATAAAAATATTTGTAATTTTAAATATATAACATTGAATGACTCTGAAATATCAGAAACAGAAATGAAAAATATAACTAATAAACTTGAAGACATGGGATTGAATATTTCGATAACATTTAATAAAGTTGAAGAAATATCACCAGAGATGTCAGGAAAATTTTCAATTTTAAAAAGAGGAATATAATATATGAAACAAGATATAAGAAAAGATTTTCCAATGTTAGAAAGTGATATTATTTATTTTGATAATTCTTCAACTTCTTTGAAACCTTATAGTGTATTAGAAAGTATTACAGAGTTTTATACAAAATATACTTCAAATGCGTATAGAGGTAGTTACATTAATTCTGAATATATTTCGTTAAAAATAGATGAAACAAGAGAACTTGTAGCAACAATGTTAAATTGTTCCCCTAGAGAAGTTATTTTTACTTCAAATTGCACTGATTCTATAAATCAACTTGTGAGGATGTTGAATATAAATAAAAGAACTAAGGTTATCTGCTCATTATTAGAACATCATTCAAACTATCTACCTTGGTTAAACAATGCAAATATATTAACTGTTAATTTGAATGACGATGGTACAATAGACTTAATAGAATTAGAAAAATTATTAAAAGAGAATAAGGTCAAATTGGTAAGTATTACAGCCTTATCAAATGTTACAGGAAATGTGCAACCAATTAAAGAAATTTGTCAAATTGCCCATAAATACAAAGCACTTGTAAATTTGGATTGCTGTCAATTTGCTCCACATTACAAAATAAATGTAAAAGATATTGATTGTGATTTTTTGACTTTGTCAGCTCATAAAATGTGTGGACCAAGTGGACTTGGCGTAATATATGGTAAAAAAGATTTATTATTGAAATGCAAAAAAGCTAAATATGGTGGTGGAATGGTAGATAGGATTATTGATAATGAAGACATTAGATATAAAGAAATTCCATATTGTTTCGAGGCAGGTACACCTGCAATAGAAAATATTTTGGGTTTTGCAAGTGCAATAAGATATTACTTATCGTATGGTTATGATAATATTACAAAAAGAAATAAAGAACTAAATGATTATTTTTATAAAAAAATATTAGCAAGTAAAAATATTGAGTTGATTTTTCCAATTTCAAAAAAACATGCTCCAATTTTTACTTTCAAATTAAAAAATAAAGATTTAAATTTAAATTATGTTGCAAAAATTTTATCAGATTCTGCTAATATTTGCGTTTCTTCTGGCTATCAATGTTGTCAACCATTATATAATAGTATGAAAGAAAAAGGTGGAATAAGGGTATCATTGCAATTTTATAATACTGAAGAAGAAATAGATTATTTTTTCAATATAATAGATAATTTAAAAATATAAGGAGGTTTGAAGATGGAATATAAATTATCAGTAGGGTTTAATGGGGATCTAGACCTATTAGAAAAAATGTATGCGGATAAAGAGAATAAAATAGGGACACTTTATACAGGAGGTTATCTTAAAGAAGTAACCAGTGGAAGGTATCAACACAGTAAGAGCGAACAAGAATTAGAAAGAATTGTTGAAGCTGTCCATTATAAAAATGCAAGATTAGCTGTAACATTGAATTCACCATGCAATGTTCCTCCGCTTTCAGAAAAACAATGGTGGGAAAATGTAAAAAATTACTTAAAACATTTAGAGTCAATTGGAGTTGATACAGCAATTATTGCTCATCCATTTATAATGGCTCTTGCAAAAGAAAATACAAACTTAAGTGTAGCCGCATCAATAATTTGTGATGTTAATACTCCACGTGGTGCATTATATTATGAAGATATGGGTGCTGATGTAATAGTTCCATCATCTTCAATTAATTATGATTTAGAACAATTAAAACAAATTAAGGCAAATTTAAAAAAAGCAAAGTTAGCATTATTAGTTAATGAAGCTTGTTTAGGAAATTGTCCTTGGAGAAGATTTCATCAAAATGCTTTATCACACGCTGATAGAAAAGGTTATGATTTAGATTATGCAATGAGTTGCACAGGTTTGTATGAAAAAAATCCTTATATGATGTTAACAAATAATGTTGTACGACCAGAAGACTTAAAGGAATATGAAGGAATTAGCGACATGTTCAAATTAGTTGGAAGGACAACTGACGAAGAAACATTATTAAAAATGATTCATGCTTATTCAACTGAATCATATCATGGAAATTTGGTGGAAATAGTAGATAAAGGGTTTAGTGAATTCATCAATTTACCAAACGATCAGTTGGATTCATTATTTGCACAAAAATCAAGTTGTATTAAAAATTGTCAAAATTGTTCTAAATGTAAAACTTTATATAGAAAAATAAATAGATAAATAATAGGAGGATATATATGGAAAGATTATTAAATTTGGAAGCAACCTCTTATTGTAATGCTAATTGTAGTATGTGTCCTAGAGATTGTGTGAAAGAATATGGATATATTTCTTTAGATACCGTTGACAAATTGATTGATAAAATTGGGGATTATTTACTATATGAAATATCAATTTCTGGAAGGGGCGAACCAACTTTTCACCCACAATTAATAGAAATAATAAAAAAATTACAAACTTTAAAGACAAAAATATCTGTTGTAACAACAACAGATGGTATTAAGGATGCAACATATAAACAATTAATTGACGAATTAGATATTATGAGAATATCGGTAAGTTCTATAGATGAACAAATCTTTAAGAAGATTCATAGAGGACTAAATTATGATAAGATTTGGGCAAATATTACTAAATTAGTAAATTATAATCCTGAAAAATTACATATTCATTTAGTAGGTGGCGAAGAGACATACCCAGCACTAGAAAAAACTATATCATTTTTTAAAGCTAATGATGTTAACAATATTTATCTATTACCATTATGGAATAGAGGCGGAAATGTTGAAGAACAGGAAATTCTAGATTTGAGAAAGCAAATTGTTGAAAAATATAATATTTTTTATTCAGAAGATGAATACTTAGATGAAACAAAAGTTAGAAATTTAGCAAATCCGAATTATTGTCCATTGGGAGACACAAGCATTTCGGTAAATTATAAAGGTGATATGATTGGCTGTTTTCAAGATTTTGAAAATTTGACTAAAATTTGTAGTGTTGATGATGATGTAGATTTTATAACAGAAAGGGTTAAAGTATTAAAGAAAATGCCAGTTTGTAGAAGTTGTAATTCTTACAATCAAGCACGAAAGTGATGGAGTGTTTATATGGAAATAAAACAATATTTTATTGAAAATTATATTAATAAATTTAGTGAAAATGATTATATAGGTGTTGAAATTGAAATGCCTATAATTAATTTGAATTCTCCTTATATTGTTAATAGTAAAGTAATTGAAGGATTATTTTCGACCTTTCTTGATAATGAAGAATTTAAAATAGAAAATTATGATAATGAAAAAAATATCATTTCAATAAAAAATATAAAAACAAATGACACTGTATCTTTAGAATATTCTTTCAATACAATCGAATTATCGTTAGGAAAAGAATTGTTAATTGATAGGTTGAAAGAAAAATTTGATTTTTACTATAATTTTATTAAACAATATTTGGAAAAATATGAGTACGAAATATATTGTGGTGGTATAAATCCTAATTATCATTATATAGATAAAACATGTTTAAATCAGGATAGATATAAAGTTATTGAAAGATTATTGACTAATAGCAGTAACTGTGATTTATATAACCAATTTTGCTCATATTGTTGCAGCATACAAACTCATATTAATACATCTAAGGATGATATAGTAAATTTAATAAATATGTTGTCAAAAGTAGAAAATAATAAAATGGAAATATTTTCTAATTCATATATGAAAGAGACTAACTTAAAAAATAGTAGAAAATATTTGTGGGAGAATAGCAACTTTGGTCCTTTAAATATCGGTACAAATCCTAATTATAACAATTTAGAAGATTTACTTAATGATTATTCTAAGCGAAATTTATTCTTTGTTGAAAGAAATAACAAGTACCTTCTTTTGAATGCAAAACAACCACTAAATAAATATCTTGATAAGAAAAGAGTTAAGGCTACAGATGAATATGGAAAAACTTGTTATGTAGTACCATCATATTCTGATCTTGATAATTTTAGGTCATATAGAAGTGTTGAATTGACAAAATATGGTACGTTAGAAATTAGAAGTGATTGTACTCAATCAAAAGAAAATATATTTAAGTTGATTGCATTTAATGTTGGAGTATGTAAGAATCATTTAGAAATATTGAAATATTTAGATATGAATAAAAAAATTACAAATGAGAGATTAGTAGAATTTTGTATTAAGGGTTTGAAAATGCGTAATTTTGGTGAAGAAAAGTATATGGAGGTAAGTAATGACTAAGAAAAAAATAGGTATTTGGATGTATGAAAATGACAATGGAATAAACATAAAGAAAAAACTTGTTTCCTCATTGAAAGATTTGGGCTACGAAGTCTATTCAGATTTTGATATGCGAGAGTGCTATTTAAAAAATGGAAAAGTTTATGCAAAAGATGGATACTGTTTGTCAGATGTTGATATATTTTATCACATGAATGCTGATGAGCAAAATCAATATCAAAATGATATATTAAGATTATTAGAATTATCAGGCGTTCATGTTTTTAATGATTATCAATCATTTATATATTGTAAAGATAAGGTTATAAGTAATTTACTTCTAAGGAAAAATGGTATTTTGGTACCTCCATCAATGCTGATAAATAATAAATTAACAAAAGAAGAATTAAAAAAAATTATAGATGAGTGGGGAACAGTAATTGTAAAACCTCGAACAAATCATGGCGGTAAAGGAATAATTAAGATTGATAATTATGAATTGTTTTGTGATTTTTATGAAGCTACAAAAGCATCTACAAAAGATTATTATTTAGAAAAATATATTCCCTTTAAATCCCATGACTATAGAGCAGAAGTTTTTAATGGTGAAGTTATAGGAACGTATTGCCGTGGGAAATGTGGTACATATAAAACAAATATTTCCTCTGGTGGTTCAATGGAAGACATTACAGTACCAGAAGAATTTAAAGAAATAGCATTAAAAGCTGCTAAAACGCTTAATGTAACAACAACTATTGTTGATATGATTTTATCAGAGGAGGACAAAAAGATATACGTTCTTGAGGTCAATCCTATAATGGGAATATTTTTAGAAGAAGGTATGAAAGCAGGTACAAAAATGCCAATTCAAACAAAAATTCCTGAATCATTTAAAACTGATAAAATCAAATTAGAAAAAATAATTAATTATATAGATAATTATTTGAAAAACAATTAAGAAAATGAAATGATTACATGTTTATAGTTCACTTCTTATGAGAGTTAAAATGTAAAATTGCCTTACAAAAGAAAAAAATATGTATGTTTTGATTAAGTGAAAGGAATGAATGGTTAGTATGAAAAAAGATTTTATGATTATTGCAGGACCATGTGCTATCGAATCAAAAGAACAAATAATAAGAATTGCTAAATCTTTAAAAGAAATAGGCGTAGATGTCCTAAGAGGAGGAGCATTTAAACCTCGAACAAATCCTAATAGCTTTCAAGGCTTACAAGATGAAGGCATTGAATATTTGTTAGAAGCTAAGAAAGTAACAGGCTTGCCAATAATAACAGAGTTATTAACAATAGAACAAGTAAAAAAATATGGTAATGTTATAGATATTATTCAAATTGGTAGTAGAAATATGTACAATTACGAATTATTAAAAGAGGTAGGAAAATTAAATAAGCCTGTTATGTTAAAACGTGGATTATCTGCTACTTATAATGAATGGCTATCTGCTTGTGAATATATAAAGCAAAATGGAAATGACAATATTATTGTTTGTGAAAGGGGCATAAGAAGTTTTGATAATTCAACACGTAATGTTCTTGATTTGCAAGCTATTCCATACATAAAGAAACATTCTGATTTTCCAATAATTATAGATCCTAGTCATGCTGCTGGTAATAATTATATGATTGAATCTATGTGCTGTGCAGCAACGGCTGCGGGGTGTGATGGTATAATGATGGAAGTTCATGATAATCCTAGTGAAGCGTTATGTGATAAGAATCAGGCAATAACAATTGATGAATTTTCTAATATATGCAATAAAATAAAAAAAATAAGGGAAATCAACCAATTTTGATATTAAATTCACTTGAATTCATTGACTAAAATAAATTTTATGCTATAATAAACAGAAATTTAAAAATTTAAGGGGGAATACTCATGTTAGACAAAAGATTTAATCTTGAAAATGAAAAGGAAATGCAAAAATTATGGGAAGAAAAAGAAGCCTATAAATTTAAAGGTGTAGATGAACGACCAGTTTATTCAGTCGATACACCTCCTCCAACAGTAAGCGGTAAGTTACATGTTGGACATATATTTTCATTCACTCAATCTGAAATGCTTGTTAGGTATCACAGATTAAAAGGTGAAAATGTATATTATCCATTTGGATTTGATGACAATGGTTTGCCAACAGAAAGATTGGTTGAAAGAGAAGAGGGTATATTTGCAAAAGATTTACCTAGAAGTGAATTTATTGAAAAATGTACTGCTACAAAAGATAAATATATTAAAGAATTCCAAGATTTATTTAAGCGTTTAGGAATCAGTGCTGATTGGGATTTGGGATATGATACTATAAATGAATTGTCTAGAAAAGTTTCACAAAGATCATTTATAGATTTAGTAAAAAAAGGAAAAGCGTATAGAAAGGAAATGCCAGTTTTATGGTGTCCTTGCTGCCAAACCTCTATTGCACAAGCAGAACTTGAAAATAAAGATGTAAAAAGTTATTTCAATTATATTAATTTTTCTGTTGATAATAAAGATTTAGAAATAGCTACAACAAGACCTGAGTTTTTAGGTGGATGTGTTGCAATATTTGTAAATCCTAATGATGAAAGATATAAAGATTTAATAGGAAAAACTGCTACTGTTCCGTTATATAATAATCAAGTTCCAATCATTGCAGATGAAAAAGTTGCAATAGACAAAGGTACTGGCGTTGTTATGTGCTGTACATTTGGAGATCAAACTGATATGGAATGGCAAAAAGAATATAATCTTCCAATTAAGAAAGTAATGCAGGCTGATGGAGCAATTAATCCAGAAGTTGCTATAATTGGTGGAATGAAAACGCTTGATGCAAGGATGAAGATTGTTGAGGAATTACAAAAACAAGGTCTATTAGTAAAAAGTGAAAAAATTGAACATTCTGTAAGTACGCATGAAAGATGTGGAAATGAAATAGAAATAATTAATTCTCCACAATGGTACATTGACATTTTAAGTATAAAAGATGAATTGATTAAAGCAGCAGATGAAATTAATTGGCATCCAGAATCTATGAAAACTAGATATTTAGATTGGGTTAACAATTTAAAATGGGATTGGTGCATATCAAGACAAAGATATTTTGGAGTACCATTTCCAGTATGGTATTGTAAAGAATGTGGAGATGTAATGATTCCTGAAGATAAAGAATTACCATTAAATCCATTAGAACATAACCCACATGGTGCTTGTAAGTGTGGATGTAAGGAATTTATACCTGAAACAGCTGTAATGGATACATGGGCAACATCATCTGTATCACCATTCATTAATATGAAATATGGTGAAGATGACGAAAGAAAATTCTTATATCCTATGAGTATGAGAAGCCATGCACATGAAATAATAAGAACATGGACATTCTATTCAATTGTAAAAAGTTTATATCATACTGGACAAGTACCTTGGAAAGATTTAATGATTTCAGGATTTGTACTTGCTAAAAAAGGCGAGAAAATAAGCAAATCTAAAAATAATGCTAAGATGTCTCCTAATGACTTATTAGATACTTATGGTGCTGATATGATAAGATATTGGACTGCATCAAATAAATTAGGAACAGATACATGGTTTGATACAAAAGATATAGAAAGTTCAAAGAGATTTATGAACAAATTATGGAATTCTGCTAAATTTGTAGATATGCACATCAAGGATGCTGATTTAAGTGAAGAAGCAGAATTGCAATCTATTGATAAATGGTTAATCTCTAGATGTCACGAAACATTTGAAAAATATCAACAACAAATGGAAAATTATGAAATGGGCTTAGCAAGACAAGAAATTGATAAATTTTTCTGGAACGATTTATGTGATAATTATTTAGAAATGGCAAAAGAAAGATTATATAATCCTGATAATAAATATGGAGATTCCCAAAAAGCTGCTCAACAAACTTTAGCAACTGTATTCCTTGAAGTATTAAAAATGTATTCACCTTTTGTTCCACATATTACAGAATATATTTATCAAGAATTATATAAACACAAACTTAAAGATGAACTTCTTTCCACAAGCAAATTCATAAAATTGCCTTATGACAAAAAGTATATAGAATTTGGCGAATCAATGAAGAAAGTAGTTGGAGTTGTTCGCAAATATAAAACTGAACATAATCTATCAATGAAAGAAACAATTGAAGGAATAAAAATATCAACATCTATAGAAAATATTAGATGTTTAAGAGATTCAATTTTAGATATTCAAAGCTGCACTCGTGCAGAACATATTGACGTTGAAAAAAGCAACACAACAGAAGTATTGATTACTGAAAGAAATATTGAAAATAGTTATGTAGATGGTATAGAAGATGTGCCAATTCACAAAACGGCAAAAACTATGAAATTAGTTAGAAAAGATGAAAAAAATCAATAAAACTTATCTTTTTTTGACAATTTATCTAATTTTATTGAAAATATAAGAAAAATTTGGTATAATCCTGACTTTGACAGTTTTGAAAACGTAAAATCTCCCTATACCTTATAAAATAAGGCTTAGAGAGATTTTTT
>CAKPJO010000025.1 GCA_934162685.1 uncultured Bacilli bacterium
GTACTGCTAAGTATGGTGTCTTTACTTATGCTAAACATATTGCACTTAATGACCAAGAAACTGAACGTCAAAACTTAACTGTTTGGGCTAATGAACAATCAATACGTCAAATCTATTTACGTCCTTTTGAAATTTATGTTAAAGAAGGCGGACTAGGATTTATGTCATCTTTCTCGCGTATTGGTAGTGTTTGGAGCGGAGCACATGGTTTCCTTAATAGCGTATGTCGTGATGAATGGGGATTTAAAGGCGTAGTAATCACAGACTGGATTAATCCTAACTTAATGCCTGTTAATATGGGTATTCGTGGTGGAAATGATTTATGGCTACTTAAAAACACCATTAGCGGTGCTTCTAAATTAGCAAATGAAACTCCTCATGATGCAATTATATTATTAAAAAATGCCGCTCATCATATTCTTTATGCTTGCGCTAATTCAAACTGTGTTTGGACAGAAGAAGAATACCATGAATTAGGAGTTAATGTTGACTTCTCACAAATGGGTTATGACAATATTTAGAGGTACTCTTATGAAAAATAAATACAAATCAATTATTTTATTAATGGGTTTACTAGCGGTCACTTCGTGCAATAAAAGTTCTGCTAGTACATCAAACTCTTCTTCAACTTCAAATTCTAGTAACGGTAATAGCGAAGTTGAAGTTAATGAATCAATCACAGTCATGTCTTGTAACCTTGATCAAGGGCATCAAAATAACAACTATTATCATGAATTAGTAAAAGAACAAATTATTAGTGTTATGCCTGATTTACTTGGGGTGCAAGAAGAAGGAGAAGGTTGGACACTTGCTTTAGAAAGTAGTCTTGAAGAATATGGTTATCAACATATTTATCAATCTCGTGGCGGTAGTTTTCCAGAAGCTAGTGGTATCTTTATTAAATTAGATCGTTTTATTATTAAAGAAAGCGGAACATTTTGGTTTGGTGATGATGAAAATGCCTCAAGCGGATATATTGCTTCCGAATGGGGCGCTTCATTCCCTCGTGTATGTTCATGGGCTTTATTAACTGATCGATATACCAATAAAGATATAAGCTATTTTAATGCTCATTTAGAGTATAATCATGCTTATGGAAATATGAATGGTGAAGCGACAGAAACAAATAATACTAAATTATGTCGTAAAAATTCTTGCTTACAAGTAATTAATCATATGAAAAAGCTTAATGTTCCAGGTTTCTTTACAGGAGATTTAAATTATTGGCGTGAAGAAGAAAATGAAACATATCAAGCATGTTTAGAATATTTTGATGATTCTTGGGCAAGTTATAAGGACAGCCAAAAAATGTGTACATTCCATAATTATGGAAAAGAATTAGATGAATCAACACGTGAACATCCATATTCACCAATTGATTATATATTCTCTACCAAGGATAAATTTGAAATTAATAACTTTGTAATTATGAATAATGAAGGAAACAAAGAAAGCGATTTTGCTAGTGATCATTTCTTTGTACACGCTAATTTCACTTATAAGTAATAGAGATTGTTAATTTTAAATTAATAATACCGAGACTTGAATTTTCTTTCTAAGAATTCAAGTCTTTTATAAATTATTGAATTAGAATATTTGATTTTATAAAATAATATTACGTAAAGGAGTATGTTATTTATGTACGCATATGAAATTTTTGAAACAATTAAAAATAATACTGAAAGAAGAATTGAACAAGAAGGTAATTCTTGTGTTGCTAGTTTAGCGAATGATTTATATCGCCGATTAATACATAACGAAGGATTTGATAAACAAACTGCTTACGATGTAGTTATGGGCGCATTTGCGTGTGTTGCTTGTAATGATGGGAAAATATCTAATCAAGAATATTATACCATGCAAAAAATTATTGAAGCAGGGGATAATTTTACATATGATGATTTTTTTAATCGAATGCTCAAATATAATAAGCAAGAATGGCGTAATAAAACTATCAAAGTATTTCAATCATTAACAGATAGACAAGATGCTGTTCAATTTTTATACTTCACAACTGCAGTTGCTTTAATAGATAATAATTTAGCCCAAAATGAAGAATTATTTATTACTTCACTTTGTGGTGTAGTTCGTGATCGTTTCGATCTTTAAATAAATTATTTATCAACTAATAATGTTATAACTGGTTTACCAAACTCATCTAATAAAGGTGTGATACCTGTTCCATAGGTATTACATATTATTAAATAAGTAATGCCAGTTTTTTTGTCGACTAATAATGTTTTATCTGCGCCAAAAACGGTCGTATTTTCTTTATAAATCTCGACAAATCTTAATTCTTTGCTGGATTTTTTGCTCTTCATAAATATTATTTTTCTTTAGCGACAATTATCGCTTTAGCGCTATTAGTGATGGAAAAAGAGACAAATTCATAATTTTCCTTTTCAAGTTCATTGATTTTTTCTTCAAGTTTCTTGGACATAGTGTCAGCTTTAGGATGATAGTCAATTACAAATGTTTTATATGGCATAATTATTCTCCTTGCGATATTATTTTACTGAATAATTTGTAAAGTAACTATTTAGAGATGTAAAAAAACTGTAAATAAAAACTATGGTGCAAATTAGATGTACCATAGTTAATAATTACCCATATTAGATATGATTATTTCATATCGTAACCAAATTCTTTTAATTTTTCTTTCATTAGATCTAGATCTAAATCATTTTCATATTTAATGAAGACATTATTTTTTCTTGCAGAAGCTTTAACACTTTTAACATCAAAATTTTTACGAATGATATCATTAACATGTGCTTCACACATTCCGCATTTCATACCTTCAACAGGTATAGTCATTTCTTTATAATCTTTTTTCTTAAAAAATAGCATAACATTCACCTCTTAGTTAGCACTATCTAACTAATAAAATTATAATTCTTTTTTTTATAATGTCAATTAATTAACTTTATATCATAAATTTTAAATAAAAAAATAAAATATATTGGGTGATTAAAAATGAATAGTTATATATTTGATAAAAGAATTCAATTAAAAGAAGCTCCAAAAAAAGTTGATTCTGTTGTTTTAGAAAATGCTTTTAATTATGTTAAAGTAAAAGAAGGAATTCATGTAATGGGAAAAATTGGTATTACTGGTGAATGTTCTTGTGATGAACATTGTTTTCCGTTCGTGGATACTTTAGACATTGACTTAATTGTTCCAGGCGATGTTATCGGTAGTTTAAAATCACTTAAATTAGTTATTGATAATTATGATTATCATATTGTTGACGATTGTTTAAATTTTAAAATTAAATGTAATCTCGAAGGATATGATAATTCTAAAGAGGAATTAGAAATTGATAAAGCATTTGAAGAAGCGACAAGTAATTTATCAATTGATAATAAAAATGAACTATTAGAGCAATTTAGAGAAACATTATCAAACGAAGATGAGCAAACAATTGAAGACTTAATTAATGGTAAAGTAGATGTAATTACTACAGAAGAAGAAAATAGTGAACATCCTTATATTGATGATAAATCGTTTGATGAACAAGTACCAGTTGAAGAGCAAACTGATAAAATTGAACCTGTAAGTGTAGTTAATAATGATGTAATTGAAGAAAAAATCAATGAAATTAAAGAAAATCAAAGTAAAATTGATAATAAAGAAAATAATAATGCCTTATTTAAAGAAGAAAGATTTGTGGTGTTTTCAAGTTTTTACCGCGTGAAAAAAGATGAAACATATGGTTCAATTGCTAAGTCATTTCAAATTGATGAAGCGCATCTAAGAAAAAGTAATAACGAAAAAGAATTAAGTGAAGGAACATTAATTCGTATTCCAAGATGAAAGATATAATTGAATCACGTTATAATTTAAAAATTAACGCGATTATAAAAATAACTAATAAATCCTATAAATTGATGTGTGAAGAAGGAAACTTTGTTTTAAAGTATCATAATGATCAAACATTGGAAACCATATTTTCTCGTTTATCCATGATTAATAATGAAGTGTTTTTATTACCAATTAAATCATATAACGGCAATTATATCGAAACATTTCAAAATTTATATTTTGCTATTTATCCTTTTGTTAATGATGAAGTTTTATTAAATAAAGATATAAGATTACATTTTTATGTAAAAGCAATAGCGAATTTGCATTTATGGTCGCATTATTCAATAAAAGTCAGTGATGGTTTCTTTAACGAATCATTAGATTATTTAGAAAGTCAATGTGATAAAGTAGATGCAACGATTACAAGTAGAATTGAAAGGATTGAACGGGAAGAATATCATTCACCATCAGATTGGTATTTCTTAATGAATTATGATCATATTAAAAAAGCACTTGATGAAGCTCGAAGAAGAATTGATAATTTAGAAGATGCTTGGAAAGAAGAAAAAAGTCTTAATTTATCATTAACTTATCAAAACTTTGATTACTCGCATATCTTAGTAAAACAAAATAAGATTATATCACTTGATAAAATGGCTTTAGCGCCTTCTATATATGATTTAAGACAGTTATTTAATGAAGCATATATTTCAAAAATTGATATTGCCTCTTTAATTAAAGAATATATGGACATAAATCCATTACAAAAATATGAAAAAGAATGGTTATTAGCGTTCTTATTCATACCCACTATCACACATGTTAATGATGAAATAAAAGATATAGAATTATTATTTAAATGTCTAAATCGTTTAACCTCCGTAGAATCATTTGCAAGCTTATTATCAGAAGAAGAAGTAACAAACGAAGAAAGTAATTAGTATATGGTCACTATAAGTAACATTATGGTGACTTTTTATATTAAATATAAGATTAAAAATATAAGCAATTAATATTTATTATACCATAATTTTTTTTCTTAAATTATGTTTTTATAAAAAAATTGTAAATTAATAACATATTGTTGAAATCATATCAAATTTTGTCGAATAAAATTTGTTGAATCTACTTGCAAACACGTTAGAATGAAAGTGTAAACATGCATGTCTACTTAAAAACATTGAGAGGAGAATTTTATGAAAGGTAAAAAAATGTTTTTAAGCATTGCTAGTATTTCGCCTCTGCTAATGAGTGCTGCTAGCGGTGTTACTGTATTTTCTAACATAATGAATAAACAATTACCAGAAGGTGTTGTAGAAAGAGTTATTTGTGATTCATCTGAAACTTTTAATGCAAAAACTAATAGTTCAAATAATAATATTGCTTTTAACGCAACTGTAGACTATGAAGTTTTCAAGATGGGACATAACAAACTTTATACATCTTGGGATAATAATTATTCTATCATTTTCAGAGTAAGAGTAGATTTATGTTCACAAGTCGAATATAAAGACGGATGGTGGATTTTTGCAAGCACACAAAAATCAGATACATATTTATCATACATAAGTGCTGATGTACGCGTTGATACATTACCAACTGATTATAAACCTATTGCAACTATGATGCCATCAAGCGAACAAGTAGTGTCTTGTGACAAAAGTTCACAAGATGATGTTACTGCTGGTGCAGGTGACTATGCTACTTCCAACGGAGGTTTTTATATTTATATGTTGAACTATTACAAGATAGAAGATGGTTATATACCAGATGATGGTGATATGCCTAATTATTTTTCCACAGAAAATTATGGCTTAACTGAGAAAGAGTCACATATTAATTACAAGGCTAATTATGATCTAATTAATGGCGTTTCATTTGATAATCGTTCAGTATTTTTATATGGCTCATTAAGTTTTAAGGGTAATACTGACCCTAAAAACATAAGGTTAAATATCGAAGTAGGATATGGTTTAACGCCTACGTATAAGCCAATTGAAGATCCAAAAGATGATAAAACTTCGGCAGAAAAAGCAATTCGTAAAGCAAAACTAAAACCTAAAAGAACAACATATAAATATTCAAATAAATCAAATATAGAAATTAAATTTAATTAACATTACACTATTGCGGATGCTAAATAGTATCCGCAATTTTGTTGTCATTTCTGAAAAGACAACAAATAACGATCACTGTGTTAATTTATACTAAATAGGGAGAAAAATGAATTATGTTTATAAAGAAATTTATCAAAGCTAATATAAAATATTTAATGCTATTTATTTTGATTCTAACATCATCATTTTCTCTTAGTAATATTTTTATTTCTAGTAGTAGTAATAATACTTATATGGACGTTAAAAGAAACATAGAAATTGGAGAAATTTATTTTTTTAATGCTTCATCTGCATCAAAGGAAGAATATCAAAATTATTTTCATAGTGAAGTTGTTCCTACTTGTCTTTCTAATCTTAATAATCAAATATACGTCGATACTAAAAGAGGATTTACATCGTCATCATTCACTTTAACAAGTTTACCAATATTTTTTATGGACGGATTTGATAATGAAGTTGCTATTATGGATTACGCTAATTTCTTATATAATAAAAATCCTAAAACATTACGCTTTGATCGAAGGCATTTGTATAACTGCACTATAAATATAAATCAAAATGAATTTTCATCTATAAGAGGAATATTCTTAAGCTACGATTTTTATCTTGATTATCAATTGAAAGCAGATTATTACGCTATTAAGGCCACAAAAGAAAATAAAGAATTAATTGCTAAACTTTGTAACTATAATTTTATTGATTTTAGAGATTATGGCGAAACAATTAATCCGGTTATTTGTAATGCACTTAATATAACAATAGTTAATAATCAGAAATTAGCAACTTACTTATCTTTTGCTTTGGCATTTATTTATTTAGTGATTATTATATCGTTTTTAAACAAGAATCGTAATGATTTATATTTATTATATATTAATGGTTATTCTAAAACAAAAACCATGTTATTTGTTAGTGTTTTACCAATAATAAGTATTATTATATCTTTGTTATTGTCATTTGGTATTTCTAGTCTTTATGTTATGAGGTATAACGTTTTAATTAGTAAAGCAACTCCCGCAATTGCATTTGGTAGGCTTAACTATATAATGATGTTTTTAGCAATTTTTATAATATTAATTTTTTCTTTGTTATATTGCCTATATTTTAAATATTTTAAACTTAAGCGGGGTGAGTCAAATGATTAAAATCACCAATTTAACAAAAGAATATAAAAATAAAGTTATATTAAACGATTTAAACTATGACTTTGATACGCATGGATTATATATCATAAAAGGATATAATGGCGCTGGTAAAACAACACTAGCTAATATATTAGCATTACTTGACTTTAATTTTGATGGAAAAGTTGAATTAGATGGTGTTAATATTAAAAAAATTAGAAATATTAATAAAATTAGAAATGAAAGAATTAGTTATATAATGCCTAAAAACAATTTATTTTCTTTTTTTAATGTTTTGGAAAATATCACCTGCTTTAATAAAGAATATGATGATACTTTAATAAAAAATATTGATACTTCTAAATCTATTAATGAACTAAGTGGTGGCGAAAAACTATTAGTAGCCATTACTAGAGCATTAAATTCTTCAAAAGATATCATCATTTTAGATGAAATTACTTCACAACTTGATAAAGAACATACTTTGTTAGTTTTAAATTATTTAAAAGAACTTCAAAAAAACAAACTGATTATTTTAATTAGTCACGATGTGCGTTTATTAAATAAAGATGCCACTACAATCTTAGAATTAAAAGAAGGAAAATTATATGATTATAATTAATGATTTAACTTTTGGATACAAAAACAAGTTGATTTTTAATCAAGCATCTTTAATATTACCAGATAAAGGTGTAATTATATTAAAAGGAGATAATGGAAGTGGCAAATCAACTTTATTAAAAATAATATCTGGTGAGTTAATTAAAGATGATATTAAATTAGAATATAACCATATTACAATAGATGAAAAGAATAAAAATTATTTAACAAGTCATATAACTTATATTTCTCAAACTAATAATTTTGTTAGTTTTCTTAATGCTTCAGAAAATGCTTCTTTAAATGATATGATTAATAAAAAGGGAATAAAACCATTAACACTTTTAGATGATAGTAAATTTAAAAATAAAAAGGAAACACAATTATCAAATGGCGAAAAAGTATTAATAACATTAGAACGTGCAATTAACGAAAACAAAGATATTATTTTATTAGATGAATGTAGTGACTTTTTAGATGACTATAATACTAATTTACTCATTAATAACATTAATGCTTTAGCCGATAAAAGTTTAATTGTTATTGTAAGTCACGATGAAAGAATAATTAATGCTTTTAAAAATCACATTAACATTGAAAATCAAAAATTGATTGCAATTTTTAAGTGCGTTGATAACGCTAATAAAATAAATGAGAATCATGAAAGTAGTAAGCAGAAATCTTCATCATATATAACTAAAAAACTAGTTAGAAAACAAATGCCATTTATAAGCCTATTTTTTATATTACTATTTCTTTTTAATAGCGTCTTTTTAGCAGGATTTTCTTTCTTGAGTTATTCAAAAATTGATAGTTATATGTCTTGCTTAGAAGAGAATTACTATCAATTATCTAGTACATCTTATCGACGGGTAACAATCAATGAGACTAGTTTTAAAGTTACAAGTGATACAAACTCATATATAAAAAAAGAAACAATGGATAGAATATCAAACGATTTTGATATTCCTTATTTTAGTTCTTTAGGCACTAATCTTTTTATAAGTAATGGACAAAAAATTGGTAAAGCAAAAATATCTTCAAAGGAATATGATGAACAGTCTAAATATTTAAATATCAAAGATGATAAGTTACAAATTTATCTTAATAGTTATAAAACTTATATATCTATTCCTTATGAAGTTATTGACGATGAAGATACTTCTTTATTTTCCATAGTAATTAGTAAAAGTGACTTAGACGCTGTTATCTACAATGAACCAATCAGTGTTAGTGGCGCTATATGGGAAAATGATAATTTCTTATTTTCGAATAATGAATCTATCAAGAAACTATTATCAAATGAAGGAAGACTTAATTTTTTTACTAAACAAACGTATGAAGATAAATATAATGTTAGTTTAAATGATGATATTAATGATGATAAGCTTTATATATCAAAAACACTAGATCAAATGTACCATACAAATAATGAACTAAGCTTTTTTAACTTTGAAAACGTAGATATGGATGAGTATACAAAATCATTTTTCAATCTTAATGAAATATTTCATAATACTTATTTAGTAAGTGATTTTGCAAATAATTCCTTAATAAGTAATGAAGTTATAATAAGCGACAATAACTACAAAAAATTAGTTTCATTAATTGATTTAATTGATAATCCATTCATTTATTTAAAAAGATCTGACTTGCAATTAGTTAAAAAATATTATCAAGATAATATTAAATTATCAGAATATTATCTATTTAAATATAAAAATTATACTGGGTACAAACTTAATGATTTTTATAAATTTTTAGATTTTTATAATGAAAATTCGACTTTTTATGGTGCATTATTAGTGCTATTATTAATTCCCGAATTATCTATAATTTATATTGTAATAAAAGGATATAAAACAAGTAATAGTAATAATTATTTAATTATTTCACGTTATTTTAATAAAAAAGAAACATCATTTATATTTAGTGTTCCTTATCTTATTTCGTTAGTTATATCATTTATAACTAGTCTATTAGGTTCTAATTTATTATTAAAAATGATATTTAAAAATCTTGAATTAGACATTATGCCTATTAAAATTAATTTAATTTCCATTTTTTTATTATTCGTTTTAAATAGTTTATTATATTTAGTGATGAGAAAGATTAAAAACAACGAAAAAAAGTTATAAAAATTTTAGCAAATGAAAAGAAAAAGTAACTTTTAAAGAAATAGAACAATATTCTCAGCATAAATTAGATGGTAAATTATTTATATGTATATATTTATTTGAAAATTATCGATTTAGATTTATAAAATTTGATTTTACTAGTAAGTTGACAAAATTTTGTTATTATCATTGTGGCTCTATAAGTAACTTTATGATGACTTTTTTTGTAAAAATATATTTAATGTTATATAATGAGATATATAAATAAGCATACGGAGGTGCTTATATGTTTATAAAGAAATTTATCAAAGCCAATATAAAATACTTAATGCTATTTATTTTGATTCTAACATCATCATTTTCTCTTAGTAATGTTTTTATGTCTAATAGTAGTGAAAATGCTTATATGGATGTTAAAAGAAATATTAAATGTGATGAATTTTATTTTGTCGACGCTGATTATATGTCAAGAGAAGAATATCAAGAATATTTTCATAGTCCAATGATTCCAACGTGTGAATCAAATTTACATAATAAAATATATTTAAATAATGAAGTGTTATCGACAGCATACTCTTTAACCCAATCTTTACCAATATTTTTTATGGATGAATTTGATAATGAAGTTGCTATTATAGATTATGGTAATTTCTTATATAATAACATGCCAAAAAAATTATATTTAGAGAGAAATAGAACAATAAAATTTTCAATAAATCAAACAGAATTTTCACCTATTCGTGGTATATTTTTAAGTTATGATATTTATTTAGACTATAACTTACCTATTAGTTATTATGCAATTAAAGCAACAAAAGATAATATTAATTTAATTGCGAAATTTGCTTCATATGATTATAGTTATAAATATATTTATGATTATGGGGAATCACTTAATAAAGTTTATTCTAATAGCAGTGAATCAATAAAGATTGATAATAATCAAAAATTAGCTACGTATTTGTCAGTTGCGTTGTCGTTTATTTATTTAATGATTTTTGTTGCGTTTTTAAATAAAAATAGAAATGATTTATACTTACTATATATTAATGGTTATTCTAAGTTTAAAACTATGTTATTTATAAGTGTAATTCCATTTGTTAGCGTTGTTATTTCAATTATTTTATCAACAATTATATCTAATATTTATATTCTGGCATATAATGCTTTGATTTTAAAAGAGATACCAGCGATTTCATTTGATAGAAATAATATTGTAATGTTAATATTAGCTACCATAATTATTTGTTTTCTATCTTTAATTTATGAAATATATTTCAAATATTGTAAATTAAATCGAGGTGATTTTAATGATTAAAATCACTAATTTAACTAAAAAATATAAAAATAAAGTTATATTGAATGACTTAAGCTATGATTTTGATACGCATGGTTTATATATCATAAAAGGCTATAATGGTGCTGGTAAAACAACTCTAGCTAATGTATTAGCGTTACTTGATTTTAAATATAAAGGCACTATAGAAATAGATGACGTTAATATTAAAAAAAGACGAAATATTAATCATATTAGAAGTAGTAAGATTGAATATGTCATGCCTAAAGATAACTTATTTTCTTTTCTTAATGTTTATGAAAATATTACATATTTTAAACAAAACTATGATGATACGTTAATTAAAGGCATTGATATAAATAAAAATATTAACGAGCTTAGCGGCGGTGAAAAATTATTAGTGACACTTACAAAAGCCTTAAATTCTCCTAAAGATATTATTATTTTAGATGAAATTACTTCGCAACTTGATAAAGAACATACATCATTAGTGTTTGACTATTTAAAAAAACTTCAAAAAGATAAATTAATAATTTTGATTACTCATGATGTGCGTTTATTAAATAAAGATGCCGCTACAATTTTGGAATTAAAAGAAGGAAAATTATATGATTGTAATTAACGATTTAACTTTTAAATATAAAAACAATTTGATTTTTGATCATACTTCTTTAACCTTGCCAGATAAAGGTGTAATTATATTAAGAGGCGATAATGGAAGTGGTAAATCAACTCTTCTAAAAATATTAGCAGGTGATTTACTTAGCGATAATATAAAGCTTGAATATAATAATATTTTAATAAATGAAACTAATAAAAATGAGTTTATTAATCACATAACTTATATTTCTCAAACTAATAATTTTGTTAGTTTTCTTAATGCCTCAGAAAATGCATCGATAAATAATTTAATTCATAAAAATAATATTAAAGAATTAAAGCTTTTAGATAATGAAATATTTAAAAATAGAAAAGAAATAGAGCTATCAAACGGAGAAAAAATATTAGTAACTTTAGAAAGAGCGATTAATGAAAATAAAAACATTATCTTACTAGATGAGTGTAGTGATTTTCTTGATGATTATAATACTAATATCCTAATTGAAAATATTAAAAAACTATCCAACAATAGTTTAATTATTATTGTTAGTCATGATGAACGCATAATTAATGCTTTTCCTAAACATATAAATATTAAAAATAAAAAATTAATTATTAATTATACATGTGAAAATACTAGTAATTATATAAATAATTTTATTGATAATGATGAAGGCAAAAAATCTATAAGCTATCTTAGCAAAAAACTTATAAAAAAGCATTATTCATTCATAGTTATGTTTTCTTTATTACTTTTACTTTTTAATAGTGTTTTCTTAACTGGATTATCATTATTAAATTATCCATTTTCTCATAGTTACTCATCATGCTTAGAAGAAAATTATTACCAGTTATTTGATACTTCTAAACGAATTATAAAAATTAATAATGATGATTTTGTGATTAATACAACTTTGTTTTCAAGTAAATTAAAAACAAAACAAAAATAAAAAGTTTTATCTGATTTTGATGTAGAGTATTTAACTTCTTTAGGTGAGTTTACAATTAGTAATGGCCATAAAATAAATAAAGCAAAAATTTCTTCAAAAGAATATGAAGAATTATTGGAATCTTCTGATATTCAAAATGATAAACTAATACTTTCTATACATGATTTTAATACTCGTATTTATATACCATATGAAATTATTGATGATGAAGAAACAAACAAATTTGGTATAATTATTAATAAAAATGATTTCGATATAATTGAATATCATAATTCCATAAGCGTTAATGGTGCATTATGGGAAAATGATAATTTACCTTTTAATAAAAGTGATTCTATAAAAAAATTATTATCAGTAGAAGCAAAACTTACTTTCTTAACAAAAGAAATGTATGAAGAAAAATATAATGTTACATTAGAAAATGATATTAGTAATGATGAAATTTATATATCCCATACTCTAGATAATCTTTATCATACTAATAATA
>CAKPJO010000026.1 GCA_934162685.1 uncultured Bacilli bacterium
CTTAAAGTTCGTTGATACCTTATCTACCAAGGATCCATCAATTCTTAAACTTAAGCCATCCACTCCATCAATACTTAAGAAACTATATGTCAAAGCTTCCATTACACGCATTGGTGAACGTGTCATATCGTTAAATTCCGTTGATAAATCTAATGTTAAAACATTATCTTTAAGTTCAATTTCATTAAGTTTAGTATTTTCTGGAATATAACCAGATATTTTGCCATTCTCATATTTTTTATTTTCTTTTAATAAAGAGAACACGTCTAATATTTGTTCATCTTTAGTAAGTTTTTCTTCTACTTTCATACTTACTGGCACGACCATATTGTCATCACTTAATAAAAATACTCGATAATTACTATCGCGATTATCAATAGTAATAACATCTTTAATTCCTTTATTAGCATTATTAGTTAATACACCTAATGTAATGCCACCAGCTGCGATTACAAGAGGAATAACAAATATCAAAGCTTTTTTAGGACTAAAGGAAGTAGTAAAAATCATTTTAGGACGACGAACATGCTTAAATTTAAGCTCAGGGATTTTTTTACTTTGTTCTTCTTTTTTTCTTTTACTTAAACGCTTAAAAAAATCATTGAATTTACTCATATCAAACACCTCAATAAAAATATATTAAGGACATAAAATTTTATTACTTTTTTTAAAATAAATATTTAAATATTTCATAGTTTTTTTATTTCCTCGTACCCGAAAGTAAGTATCAGAAGATAAATCATCAATTATTTTATCTTCATTAGAAATAAAAGTCACGTTCGGATATAAATCTTTAAATATAAATTCAATTAATGGAAAATGTGTACAACCTAAAATGGCATATTTTGTTTTGATGTTTACACTACTAACTAAATTAATAATATCTTTTACCTTATTGTTTTCAATTAAATATGGTAAAGAATCTAATGCCACTAAATGTTTAGTGTTTAAATTACTAATTGAAGCTGATGTACCTAAAAATGTCACATCATCATTTAATAATTTTAAATTTTCTTTAAATATCGAATATACTTTTATTTTATATTTTGATAAATCAATATAATCTAAATATGAAGATAAAGAATTACAAGCAATAATTAAAATATCAAATTTTCCAGTTGCGTAATTTATAATGAATTTTAGATGTTCAATTATATATTCCTTACTTCTTGTACCAATTGGAAAAGCATCCTCATCCATATATAAATAGTAATCATTATATTTCTTTTTCTTAATAATTTTTTGTAAAAAAGGAATTAAGCCAATACCTGTATCGTATATCATTACTTTCATAAAATCACCATTAATATATATGTAAGAATTATATAATTAATACAAAAATAGCCTTCAATAAACGAAGGCTACAAAGAAATTTCATTCATCCTTATTAATTCCACTACTGCATGAGCACGTCCCTTTACACCTAATTTTTGCATAACATTAGATATGTGGTTGCGAACAGTCTTTTCCGATATAAAAAGTTCTTCAGCAATATCCCGTGTCGAGTAGTTTTGAACTAATAAAGTAAAGACTTCTCTTTCACGTTTAGTAAGTAGTGATGGCATAAAATACTCCTTATGTCACTTTATAATATGCAGTTAATAGATTTTTGTTATTACTTAATCGTTTTTATGAATAGTCTCATAAACTTTTTTAGCAATTGCATTAGGAACAATTTGTGATAATTCTTCAATTGTTGCTTGCATTAAATCACTTGTCGAAGGATAAGCTTTCATTAATGCTTCTTTTCTTTTCATTCCTAACCCTTCAATATCATCTAAAATTGAAGTTTTATAATTTTTAAGATGTTTAGAGCGATGGAACGTAATTGCGTAGCGGTGTACTTCATCTTGCATGCGCATTAAGAGATAAAATAACGGAGAATTATTAGCAATCTTATATTTTTCACCACTCGCGTTCATTAATCCTTCGGTTTGGTGACGATCATTTTTATATAGGCCTAATAAATTAATATTTACCTCCGCCATTTTAAGAGCGTCTTTAGCTGCATGAATTTGTCCTAAGCCACCATCAACAATAATTAAATCAGGAAATGTTTTATTTTCCTCTTTTAAGCGACGATAACGACGATATATAACTTCCCGCATACTAGCATAATCATCGCGAGCTTCTTCATGAGTAATATTAAATTTACGATAAAGTTTTTTGGCTTTTTCTCCGTTAATAAACGCCACCATTGCCCCAATAGGTTCGCTACCTTGTAAATGAGAATTATCAAATAATTCAATATAATATGGGGTTGGAATATTCGCAATTTTGCCTAGTTCTTCTAATAAAGCATTTTTATCATCTTCTAGTCTTGCTGTTAAGAAATGTTCATCCAAACCATTTTTTGCATTTACTTGTGCATCAGAAACTAAACTATAATAAATCCCAGTTGTTGGAACAGAAACTTCAACATTTAAAGATTCAGCAATAATAGTTTTCAATTCTTTAATCGAGAAAATAATACGACTTGGCACTTCATGCTTATCATAAAATTGAATAATAAGGTTAGCAATTTGATCATTTAAATCATTAAATGCTTCAACAACATATAATTCTTTACCAAGCAAATTTCCAGATCGATACATCATAAAAATAATCGCTAAATAACCTTCTCTTAAAGAATAAGCAATGACATCAATTGGTTTATTATTTTTAATTTGTACAGTTTGCTTTTGGAAAACATGATCCATAGCAATAATAAGTTGTTTTAGCTCATTAGCGTGTTCAAATTCTAAATTATCACTAGCTTTACGCATTTGTTCCACTAATTCTTTACGCTTAGTTTTATCTTTTCCAAGTAAAAAATTAGTAACATCTTTGTTAAGTTTTTTATACTCATCATCAATTTTATTAATGCATGGTCCTAAACATTGATGTAAATGGTAATATAAGCAAGCATTACTTGGTATTGTTTTACATTTACGAATTGGGAATATTTTATTAACCAAATCTACCATATCATAAGCTGCACTTGAGTTAGGAAATGGGCCAAAATACGTATAATTTTTATCTTTACGGTTACGGGCAATTTTAATTAATGGATCATTACCTTTTTTTAAAGCAATATAAGGGTAAGTTTTACCATCTTTAAGTAAAACATTATAACGCGGATAATATTTTTGAATTAAATTACATTCAAGTATTAAAGATTCTTTTTCATTATTAGTAATAATGGTTTCAAAATATTCGACTTCGCTAACCATTTTAAATACTTTTCCGGATTGTGAACGTAAAAAGTATTGTGATACACGCTTAAATAAGTCTTTCGCTTTACCAACATATATTACTTTTCCGTCTTTGTTATGCATTAAATAACAACCTGGACGATGCGGTAACAAGTCTATTTCACGTTTTATTCTTTCGTTCATTTAAGTGTCACCACCGTTGCACCAACGCCGCCTTCACCCATGCCGCCTAAGCGATAACTTTTAATAAATTTTTGTTTGTTCAAATACTCATGCACTGCTTTTCTTAAAGCACCAGTACCTGAACCATGAATAATACGAACTTCACTATATCCTTTAATAACTACATCATCTAAATAGCGTTCTAGTTCATTTAGTGCCTCATCTACATGTTTGCCAATTAAATTTAATTCTAAAGGTACCGCGCGACTAATGATGTTACGGTCAATATTACTAACTTCACGTACTTTTTTATTTATTGGTTTAATAGTTTTAGATAAGTCTTCTTTACCAACAACAATATTACCTAAATTAGTTTGAATAGTGTATTTATTATTTACAATACGAATAATGGTTCCACTTAAATTCATATCATCAATATTAACATATTCATTTAAACTAAAGTTATCATTTACTTTCTTAACTTTATTCTCTTGAACGTCTAAGTCCTCTAAACGCTTTTTAGCAGATATTACTTCATGAAGTTTCAAATCTTTTTTATTTAATTCATGCATAATTTCATCAATTTGTTTTTGAGTATCTTCAAGTAACTCTTCTTTTTCATCTTCTACTTCTTTAAGAAGATTGGCTTTTCTTTTTAATAATTCATTGTTTTGTTTTTCTAATTCAGCATTTCTTTTTTCAATTTGCTCTTTTTGTTTTTTAATAGAAGCATTAATTCTTTCATTTTCATGAACTAAAGCATCTAATTTTGTTAAAGATGAAGTAAAGTCACTAGCGTTATCTTCTTTAAGATATTTTTTAGCTTTATCAATAATTGATTGATCTAATCCTAAACGAAGCGCAACTTCCATACCATACGATTTACCCGGTATTCCTAAACACATTTTATAAGTAGGCATAAAATTAATTTCATCAAAAATCATTGAAGCATTCATGACATATGATTTATCTAAAGCATATGTTTTAACACCCATAAAGTGTGAGGAAATAAAGCCAAAAGCATGTTTGAAATGTAAATAGTCTAGTATTGCTTTGGCTAATGATTCTCCTTCACTAGGATCAGTACCTGTACCTAATTCATCAATAATTACTAAATCTTTGGCTCCTAATTTCTTGCTCATATCAATGATATTTTCCATATGGGCAGAGAATGTTGATAAAGAGTCATTTAATGATTGTTGATCACCAATATCGACATAAATTCTTTTAAACATTGGAATGCTCGCACCTTCACTTGCTAAAATTGGTAATCCGGATTGATGCATTGTTACAAGTAATCCAATAGTTTTTAATGCAACAGACTTACCACCAGCATTAGGGCCAGAAATAATTAGTAAGTGTTGATTGTCATCTAAATAAAAATCATTAGGAACGATTTTATCTTTGCTAATTAATGGATGACGAGCATTATTTAATTTTAAAACACGTTCATTAGAGATATTAGCAATAACTCCATCATTATCTAAAGCATATTTCGCTTTAGCATTTAAAGTATCTAAATATCCTAAAATATTATTATTTCTAATAACATCTTCTTTTTTATTTAAAACTTCAACAGTAAGTTTACGGAGAATACGCGCAATTTCATCTTGTTCTTCAATACGTAAGGAAGCAATTTTATTATTTAATTCAACAATGTTACTTGGTTCAATAAAAACCGTATTTCCTGAATCTGAAGTATCATGAATTATACCTTCTACTTTAAATTTATACATTGTTTTTACTGGTAAAACATAATGGCCATTACGCAAAGTGACAGTATTATCAGTCAAATAACTACCATAATTTTTAGCTAAATTATGAATTTTACTCGATAAATCGCTTTCCAAACTAGCAATATTTCTTCTAATTCTTTTTAAATCCATTGAGGCATCATCATAAATAGTTAAACTTGGCGAAACAACACTATGAATTAAATCTTCTAAGTTAGATAAATCAATAAAATTAGAAATTATATTGCTTAATTTATTAAACTCTTCTTTATATTTTTCAAATACACTTTTAATTCTTTTTATTGTGGAAATATCCGATGCAACTTTTTCTAAGTCATATACACTTAATATTCCTGTTTTTTCACCATGTTCAATGATTTCAATCAATAAGGAAGAATTACTAATTGGTAATTCGTTATATCTGCTAATAAAAGAATGCATTTCTTTTAATGTATCAAGTTCATTTATTAATTGATTTTGATCTAATATTAATTCTAAATTATTAATTTTTTCTTTACCGACTTCAGTTTTTGTATAACTTGCAATAATATCGGTTACTTTTTTAAATTCCAATGATTCATAAATACTTTTCATAATAAATATTCACCTACGCTTAATATGCACTATGATTATAGAATATAATCATTAAAAATTAAATAACAAAAAAATGATTGCTTGGGGGAAGCAACCATTTCCGGTTATTACATGAATAACTGTGTGACTACATTAATATAATAACATAATATTAAAGCAAATCAAGTTTTTTTAATCATTTCAAAGCCAAAAATTAACTAGTTAACAGATGGCTTATTTTAATCTTTTTTCTTATTTAAATATTCTTTAACTTCTTTAGCGGTTGGTATTGCTTGTTGAGCACCTTTATTTAAGCATGTAATTGCGCTACAAATAGAAGCATAATTTAAAGCTTTTTTCAAAGGAACATCTTTGAGAAGTTGAGATGCAAATGCACCAACGAAGGTATCGCCAGCTGCAGTTGTATCGATTGCTTCAATTTTATGAGCTTTAACACGATAATATTCCGTACCTCTAAAGCACATGGAACCACGTTTACCTAAAGTAATGATTAAAGAGTTTAAACCATGCTTTTTCAAATATAAGTAAGCATTAATGGCGCTTTCTTCATTTTTAGGTTTTATGCCAGTAAGTATTTCACATTCATTTTCATTAACTATTAAATAATCGACATTACGATAAATAGTTTTTTTCAAATTTATCGCCGGAGCAGGATTAAAAATAGTAATTAACCCTTTTTCTTTAGCAAGTTCAAGACCTTTAGTAACAGCATCAAGATTGTTTTCTAGTTGAGTAATAAAAATATCATCAACATTTGCTTTACTTAGAGCATCTTCTATTTGTTCTCCACTAACTTTTTGATTAGCACCACCATCAAGAATAATGCGGTTATCATTATTAGCAATAAGAATCATTGCTATTCCGCTTGTAACATCTAATTTATTAACATACGTAGTATCGACATTATATTTATGTAATGTTGAAAGAAGGCTATTACCAAACATATCTTTGCCAATATTTCCAATTAAATATGTTGGAACATCTTGTTTACTACACGCCACTGCCTGATTAGCGCCTTTGCCACCTGGATTCATAAAGAAATCTTTACCTGATAAAGTTTCACCACTTTTTGGCATATATGGTGCAGATATAACTAAATCCATATTAATACTGCCTAAAACATATATTTTTCTCATAAACAAAGCTCCTCTTCCTAACTAATATTAACAATTATCATCCATACAGTTAGATTATACTAAACAAATAATAACACATAGAAATACAAAATAGAATACTTGACATTATAACTTTTGATGCTTATTTAATTCCAGTTGATACAACGCCACGTACAAAGGCTTTTTGAGCAAAAGCTACAAATAATACCATTGGAATCGAAAACATTACTGAAGCCGCCATAACTTGGGTCCAATCTGCACTTCCTGTAGCTGAGAAGAAATTTTGCATACCAAGTGACAAAGTATATAAATCTGGATTAGATTGTAAATAAATACTTGGACCAACGTAATCACACCATGCATTAATAAATGAATAAACTAATAAAGTAGCTAAGCATGGTCTTATTTGCGGTAATAATATCTTAAATAAAATCGTAAATGTATTTGCGCCATCAATTTTAGCTGCTTCATCTAAATCTTTTGGAATATCATCCATAAATTGTTTAATCATAAATACATTAAATGCTGATCCGCCAATCCAAGGAATGATAAGCGGTAAACGTGTTCCAATCCAGCCAAGTTTTTCAAATTCAGCATAAGCTGGAATCATCGTTACAACCCAAGGAATCATCATAGTGGATAACAAAATTGTAAAGAAAATATTGGAATATTTATTTTTAAATCTTGAAAATCCATAGGCAATTAATATTGAAGCTGTAATACCTATTCCCATAGTTGCGGCAACCATAATAAGCGTGTTTAATAATAATTTTCCCATATTAATACTTTTCCAAGCATCAACATAGTTTTGCCATTTAAATACACCCGAGAAAAATTTTGGCGGATATTCAAATATCGCATTTGATGAGCGCATTAATGACATTAAAATCATATAAACGAATGGAATCGCAAAGAAAATTGAAACCATCAAAGCAATGATAAATAACAAAGTTTTAGTAAGTGTATCGGTTTTTTTGTTTCTCATCAGTTTTCACCATCACTTTCTTAGTTTTATTTTCTTTTGTTGATAAAACGACATAAATAAGTGCAAAGCCAAATGTTAGTAAGAATACGACCCAACCTTGTGCACAAGCATAACCAAGAGTCTTTTTACCAAGTGTTTTAAAAGCGTTACTAACAATTAATAAAGACATAGTCATTGTTGAGTTTCCTGGTCCACCTTCAGTTAATAACTTAACTTCAGCATATGCTTGAAGTGAAGATATTAAAGAAGTTAATATAACAAACACCAAAGCTTTTGAAATGCAAGGAATAATAATATGCATTAAGCGTTGAAATCCATTTGCCCCATCTAATTCTGACGCTTCAAGTAATTCACTTGATACGCCTTGAATAGCCGCTAAAACAATAAGCATGGTTGGTCCTAGTCCTGACCAAATACCAACGAATATAATCGTTCCCATCGCACTAGCGCCATTACCAAAGAAATTAACAGGCGCTAAACCTAAATACGATAAGAAGTAATTAGCGACATTAAACTCTCCACCCGTGAATATTAATTTCCAAAGTAAGGAAACACTTACTACAGGAATAACTGCAGGCAAATAAATCAATACACGAAATACTTTTTTACCAATAATATTCGCATTTAGTAATAAAGCTAATAACACTGATAAAATAACTATAAATCCAACTTTAATAAAAGCATAAATAAATGTATTTAATATCGCTTGTTGGAAATCTTTATCTTCCGTAAAAATAAACAAATAATTTTGAAAGCCAATAAAGTTTAATGGAGATGAATTAACTGTTGCCATTTTTACATCAGTAAAACTATATAACAAAGACATAAATAATGGCACAATAGTAAATGCCGTAAACCCAATTAGCCATGGACTAATATAGGCAAAGAAATGCCATCTATTACTCCTTTCTGAACGTGATACTTGTCCCATTGTATCACCATTAGATTTCGCGGCGCACATCCGCTGCAATTTTATCTAATACTGCCTGTAAAGTAGTTCCTTTTGGGTTAGATAAATAATCAGAAACATATTTACCTAAAATACTTTCAAATGTATCTTGACCAATAGAATTGTTATAAACGATTGGGTGAGTATAATTATTAGCAACATTTAAAAAATATTGATTAATTTCCGCTAATTCGGCGTTTTCTGGATTTTTATATGTATCGCTATTAGCGACAATTTTATTTCCAGGAATATTAAATCCTTTTGAAGCCATGTATTCATTACCTTTAGTCATGTAGTAATTTAAGAATGATATTGCTTCATCTGGTAAAGTAGTATCTTTATAAACCGCTAAAGAAATCATACCGCAACTTCCGGCATAGGCATCCGCACTTGTTAAAGCACTACCATCTTCATGCGCTGGAACTGGAGCAGGGCAATAACCAATTTCAAATCCCGCATTATCCCAACTATATGTTGAATAAGCCCAGTTTCCAAAGAAAGCAAAGCTAATATTTCCATTAGCGAAAGCTTCACCACTTCCAACTCCTGTTGGTCCAATAATTGGTGCACTAGCTTTTTCTCCAATTTGTAAATCACTAAAGAATTGGAATGCTTTATAAACATTTGGATCTTCGTTATTAAAATATTTATTATCTATCCAAGTTGATGAACCGGTCATTTGAATCCATTCCATTAGGTGTTTATAAGGGACGCGGTCAAGCATTGTGCCATAGCGATTTTCTTTACGAAGTTTATATGACATATCTAAGAATTCGTCCCAAGTCATTGGTACATCTTTACTAGGATATTCCATATATCCCGCATCGCCTTTTTTTAGATTATTTTCTTTGTTATATTCATCAATATGAGATTTGTTATACCACATTACAAAGTCAGGAGACCAATCTTTAATTAATGCGTAGTGATCGCCCTTACCAACATTTTCACCATCATATTGATAAGCACTATTAACATCCCAAAGTTCAATCTTACCATCGCTATTAGAACTAGTTTTAACATCTAACGCTCCACTTTGAATGTAAGGTTCAAGATTCATAATTTTATTACTAGCTAAATGTGATAAGAATTCCCCAGATTCAGTAAAGAAAATATCTGGTGCTTGATCTTTTGAACTAAAAGAAATATTAAGATTTTCATAATAATTGCCAGTTGCTAATTGTACTTCTACTTTTGTTCCAGTTTCCGCTTCATAATCTCGAGCAATTTTTTCATATGACGCTAATTCGGTGTTATCACCCCATACATAGAAAATTAAGTGATCACGTTTAGTAGTTTTACCACAACTCACTAATGCGATTAAAGACACAGCACCTAAGACCAAAGATTTAATTGTTTTGTTTTTCATAAATTTTTCCTCCTATCAAAGTTTGATCGATTTTATTTACTATATCATCAATATTTTCTCCAATCGTTAAATAGTAATGATTAGATTTATGGAAATTGTCAAATGTAGTAACTCCTTTTTCATCAATGTTAATCGTTCCTTCTTCCGATATTTTAAATATGTTATCTTCACCTAAACTAGCAAACCATGTTGTTAATAGATCCCAAGATTCGCGTGGTGCATTTTGGAATATTTGATAAGCAACAGTAACGGGATTATTCAAATTATCTTCTTTTAATAAAGTCGCTCCAGTTTTAATTTTATATCCTACTTTATAATCTAAGAAAGTAACTTCCGTTGGTACCTTTTTAATAAAGTTTTGAGCAGATTTAATATCAGTGACAATATTATATTCGGCATCAAAATCAATATCATCATCTTTAGTTTTAAATAATCCCCCCATAACTACAAATTCTTTAGCCTTATTTTTAACTAATTCAACACCATTAAGTGAAGAATATTCATCTGGTTGTGAATCTAATAAATCAGAAACATTATTTAGTTGTCCAATACAAGCAATCGTTACTGACTTATAATCTGCACTAGCAAGTTTTCTTCTTAAGAATTTAACTGCATCTTCACAAGGTTTAAGCTGTTTTGAACGTTCATCATAATATTTATTAGGGAAAGATAAAGCCAATTCTTTTTGGAAAGGATTAACATTAATATCACAAAAATATTTTCGACTTGTTGATGCTATTTCAATATCATCATTTCCATAAAATCGATTAATCGCCGATATTGATGCTGGCCATATGGTGCGGAAGTTGTAAATGTCATTCCTAACAAATCAATTAATCCTTCGTTTTTAAATATATTAGCAAGCGCTAAAGCACCAGCATCATCACAATCTCCACCAATATCGGTATCAATAATAAGTAATTTTTTATTCACTTCTTTTTCATCCTCACTTTTAATTTTAAATACTCCGACATCCGTTTGCATATTTGAAGCATTACGGAATTGAAGTGGGGTTATATTCATGCGACTTTTGAAAAAATTATTAAAATGAATATTATTTTCAAAGCCACAATTAATCGCAATTTCTTTAATTTGCATATCAGTAGAAATTAGCATTTGTTTAGCGGCATATAATTTGCAATTGAGTAAATACTGATTAATTGAAGTATTTGTTTCTTTTTGAAATATATGACGAAAACGATGATAACTATAGCCAAATGAAGAAGCAATTTGTTCAAAATCAATCTTTTGATTATAGTTTTCTTTAATATAGTTCTTCGTTCTATTTACTAATTCTTCGTTATATGATGCTTTATTATCTATTTTATATACTTTTCTAAGTAAATGACATAAAACTAAACTAAAATATGAACTAATCATATTACGATAAAATGCTTTCTTATTTTTTTCTTCTTCTTGCATTTTTGAAAACAAATTTAGAAATACTTCTTCCATTTCTTTATCTAACTTTAATTTGGTAAATGGTTTAAATAATTCATCTTTTTTAAATTCAAAAAGAACAATAAATAACCTCGAAAACTCTTTTGTTGTTTCATCGTGTTTAATACCTGGACGTACAATAGTAATTGTTGGTCCATCATATTCTTCTAAATCATTATCCGCAGTTATCATGCCTTTACCGCCAAGATAAAAGACACATTCATAACAATTATGGGTATGTTCCATCACATAATCATTAGGATGATGTTCATAATAGATAAATGATTTTACATTACATGCATACATAATTTCACCTACACATTTTCATTTGTTGTTGAAGTAACAACATCATTAATATTTCTTATATTAATTCGATATAATTTATTTGCTTTTAAAGGTATTTGATTAGTAATATATTGTTCTTCCGATATTAAAAATTCATCATTAATAAACGCCCCTATATCAGCCTTTAAGCGAATACTAGCGTTATTAATCGTTATTTCGCTATCTCTAGTAACAAACAAATAAGCATAATCATCTTTTTCAATAGCGTAACCAATCGAACCATTATTCGTAACAAAAGTAAAACTTAAGTTACTTGTATTAACTGTTTGAGTTAATTGCAATTTTGGTTCATTACTTATGACATTAAAAGCTGCAAAATTTTTAGAATCCACAATGGGGACAATTGATTCTACTTTTTTAATACCCTGAATAATATTAATTGTATCTTCACTATGACTCTTATTTGTTAGATTACTATTTAATAATCCTTGATCAATATGATAAGAGCTTCCCTTATTGGCAAAAATGAAATATTCGCTTGTAGCCAATTCATAAAACATATAACATCCACCAGCTTGATAACTTGTTAAAAATAGCGAAGGACTTGATTTATAATCACCCATATTTTCGCAAACCATTGGATAATTATCTTTAATACTATATTCTTTAAGCATTTTATTAATTGCTTTTGGCGATTCAACATAGGGATCATCACCAACAATATCAATACCCTCTAAATTCATTACATCAATTGGTGACATATCTAAATTAGGAAATTCTTTAAAATCACCTACTCCTAGTGTCACTGTTAAATTAACACGAGTATATATCTTATATTTTGATGCTTTAATAGTTTTACCAGCATTATTTAGTGCTTCTAAGGTCATCTTCCATAAGTAAGTTGGTTCAATACTTTCCCCATTTAATTTCAAATTATATTGACTTAAACGCCAACGAAGCAAGCCATCTGGTTCATTATGAACTTGAATACCAATTAAAGGATTTTTCTTTCCATTTACTTTGTTCCATTCATAAATATGTTCCATAACTTTAGTAAGTACTTTGCTTTCTCTTTCCATTAAGTTAGGATTATTTAAAACTAAATAATAGAAATCTCCATATAGTTTATGATTTTTTATCGGATTAGTGGCATTAATGCGTGGGTAAGTAACGTCATCATTTAATATATAGGAAGGTACATGGAACTCATGAACGTCTCCACAC